>JAVBXV010000304.1 GCA_030824405.1 Anaerolineales bacterium
CCTTGATCGTGAAGGGCAGCCCCTGCATAAAAGAATAAATTTTATAGGAGAGTACAAGATGGTTGCTAAATCTGCTGAACCCAAAGTAAAGAACGGACTATTGCCCACACCTGCCATGGCGAAGGGACTGCCAAAAGCCGCCCTGACCGATAACGCCCGCCAGGTGTTGATGAAGCGTTACGTACGCCGTGGTGACGATGGCAAGCCTGCCGAGAATGTGGAAGAAATGTTCTGGCGTGTGGCCTATCACGTAGCCAAGGTCGAAGAAGAATGGGGCGGCGACGTTGCGAAACGTACCGTTGAATATTACAACCTGCTTTCAAGCAAGAAGTTTTTCCCGAACTCTCCCACTTTTACTGGTGCAGGGACTCCGCTTGGACAGTTGGCCGCGTGTTTCGTGCTCCCGATCAGCGATGACATGGGGCGCCACAGCGCGGGTATTTTCCAGACCTTGCGCGATGCCGCGTTGATCCAGCAGACAGGCGGCGGCAACGGCTTTTCCTTTTCAAGATTGCGCCCGAAAGGCGCTTTGGTGCAGACCTCCGCGGGGCAGGCAACCGGCCCCGTAGGATTCCTGCGCGTGTACGATCATGCCTTCGGTGAGATCGCCCAGGGCGGCACCCGCCGCGGCGCAAACATGGCCGTGCTGCGTGTCGATCATCCAGATGTGGAAGATTTCATCACCTGCAAGATCAACGAAAATCAAATTACCAATTTCAATATTTCTGTCGGCATTACCGATGCCTTCATGCATGCTGTAAAAGAGAACAAGGAATGGGCCTTGCGTTTCCCCGACCTTGATGAAATGAAACACAAGGGTTTCAGCGGCACACTCGAACAAGCCGAGGCCGCTGGCATTACCATTCATACCTACCGCACGGTCAACGCGCGCGAGTTGTTCAATAAGATCGTCAAGCAGGCGCACCACAACGGCGAGCCTGGTGTGCTCTTCCTTGATGCGGCCAATCGCGGCAACCCTGTTCCGCATTTGTATCCGCTTGAGGCCACCAACCCGTGCGGTGAGCAATGGCTTGGACCGTACGAAAATTGCTGTCTCGGTTCCGTCAATCTCAATGAGCATTGCGGACCCAATAACAGTGTCGATTGGGAAACTTTGCGTCAGTCTGTGGTCACTTCCACGCGCTTCCTCGATGATGTTGTGGAAGCGAATGCGTATGTGCCCGCTGTACCGCAGTTGACCGAAGCCGCGCACAAGGCGCGCCGCATTGGTCTCGGCATCATGGGCCTCGCAGATCTGATGTATCACGTGGGTGTGCGTTACGGTTCACAGGAAGGCCAGGAATTCGGCGCGCAGATCATGGAGTTCGTGCGCTTCCATGCGATGAAGACCAGCGTGGAACTTGCCGAAGAGCGCGGACCTTTCCCCGCCATTGAAGGTTCCATTTACGATATGGATGATATGAAGTGGAAGGCTCCCACAGCGTTGATGAGCTATCAGCATAACTGGGGCATGCCCGAGGTTAAGTGGGAAGCGATCGTGAGCGGCATCAAGCAGCATGGTATCCGCAACGCCGCGCAGACCACCGTCGCGCCTACTGGCACCATCGCCACTGTGGCAGGTTGTGAAGGCTATGGCTGCGAACCCGTTTTCGCGCTGGCCTACATTCGCCACGTCAACGACAATGGCAAAGATCTGAAACTCACCTACGCCAGCCCGCGCTTCGATGAGGCGCTTAAGAAATTGGGTCTCGGCGAAGAGAAACGTCAGGAGATCGTGGAGCAGGTGATGAACGAAGGCACCTGCCAGAACATTACTGAAATTCCACAGGCCGTGCGCGATACGTTCGTGGTCTCTGGTGATATCACCGCGGAAGAGCATGTGCGCATGCAAGGCGCGCTGCAGGCCTTCGTGGATAACTCGCTTTCGAAGACGGTCAACTTCCATGAGAACGCCACCGAAGAGGATGTTGCCCAGGCGTACATGATGGCTTGGGAACTCGGCTGCAAAGGCATCACCGTATATGTGACGGGTTCACGCGATATCGTGGTTCTGGAAACCAAAGCCACTGCGGATAAAAAAGTGACGCCTCTGGCCGCGCCCGAACTTGCCGCTACACAACAAGAAGTTCCTACGATGTGGCATGGCACCAAGAAGCCCCGCCCCAAGGCATTGACTGGTAAAACGTACACCACCGAAACGCCCGTGGGTAAGGCCTTCATCACCATCAACGAGAACGGCGGCACACAGCCCTTCGAGGCATTCGTCAACACGGCCAAGGCTGGCTCTGAAATTGCCGCGGTCTCCGAAGCCATTGGACGCTTGATATCCTACATCCTGCGCATGGCAAGCCCGATCGCTCCTGTAGATAGAATGCGCGAGATCATCGTGCAGTTGATCGGCATCGGCGGCGGACGCTCGCTCGGCTTCGGCCCCAACCGCGTACGCTCTCTGCCCGATGGCATTGGTCAGGTGCTCGACCAGTACCTGCGCGAGAAAGACGGCCACGCAGTGGAAGAAGTGAAGTCGAACGGAAATGGCCATGCACACGAAGAACCCGCCGCACACAAAATGAAGATCGGCGATATTTGTCCCGAGTGCGGAGAAGCGGCTGTAGTGAACGAAGAAGGCTGCCGCAAATGCTACGCCTGCGGATTTAGTGAGTGCTAGGAAAGTAATAAAATTCCGCCAGCAGAGAACTGCTGGCGGAATTTGTAAGGATTGGGAAAATAATTGGCGGTTTATTTATATAGTATGCTGTATAAACCATAGTTAGGCGCTAACACCAAGAGAAAGGAAAAATAAAAAATGGACTCACTCATTATCGCTACAATAATATCAGGAGTTGTGGCTCTCATTGGCGTTATCGTCTCAGTTATCACGACACGCTGGAGTATCAAACTAAACACAAGAGAGATTGATATTAAGGCTAAAGAATTAGATACCACGCTAAAGAAGCTGGAAGCCGAATTTGAAGCAATTCGGCAGTCACAGTTTTCTGAAACATTGCGTAAACGGAGTGAATATTATCCAAAATTATGGGGTTGTATACGAGAATTCACTACTAACTGGGATTCTGATAAACCCAAAGACTCTCGATGGGTAAAGACATTCCTTTCAGCGCTAAACAAAGTCGACGCCGAAGGAGGGGTGTTTTTTTCTGAAGCGGTTTATGAGAAATTTCATGAGCTTCAGTATGCACTATATAATCTTGAAGTAATCCATCCTCCTGCAAAGAAAATTAGTCTTGATGATCTAGAAAAAATAGATCGCATTTTTAGGGGCGGTAATGGAAAAATAGGTTTAGCAACATATCTTAAAGACGACCTTGGTAGTTATCGCGATATCTCAATTCAGGCGCGTTCGTCCAATCCTAGGATGGAATCATTAAGCATACAAAGAGAACCGAAAAGTCAAGCTAGAACATCCAATAGCATTTTTTATGATGTACAACCTTGCCCACCTCTAGGTTGTGGCGGAGCAACTGTTGACACTGACAGGATTCGCGATGAAAGGCTCAAAGTTGTCAGATTGCTCTCTTTGAAGCCAAATGCTGATACTAACACGGTGATTGCGAAATTAGAATCGCAAACAGGATTTAAAGATACGGCTGAAAAAATTGGAAATTTTATATCTGTCAGTATACTAAAACGAAAAGACTTAAAAATCTCCTTGACTGAATCCTTGGTGAGTTCAGGACTGATAGACGATTTTAGCGCCATCGACCTCGTGCTTTTCATTGAAGATAATTATGGTTTACAGCTACAGGACTTAGATCATGGCTTACCATTCGACTCTTTAGTAGATATTGCAACTATGATTTACAACCACGATCATGAGAAAGGCTAATAAATCGCGCCTAACAAAGCGTGCACCTGACGCTGGGGATTCTGCGCAAATCTCAAGCAGTTTCACACGCCTTATCATTTTTCTGGCTGGACGGCTTCGCTGTCCCCCGCCCCAGCGCAGGTAACGCAAACCGTTGGGATTTTAGTAGGTTGGTAATCCAAGAATAATTATGTCGAAGCATAAAAGACAACATTTCGTACCCTCATCTTATTTGGAAGCATGGTGCGACCCAAACACGCCATCAGGTCAAACGCCTTATGTTTGGAGATTTTCCAAAGAAGGTGGTCAAGTTACCAAAAAAGCACCTCAAAAGATTTTTTATGAAACTGACATGTACACTATCGTTACACCAGAAGGAGATAGAGATTTGCATTTAGAATACAATCTTTCTAGGGTTGAAGGTGAGTTTGCCAAAGTGCGAACTCGCAAACTAGGAAGAAAACAAAAGACAACATCCCAAGAACATTTGGTTTTGTGTATGTTTGCTGCCGCCATGTTCTCGCGCACTAAGGCGTATGCTAAACATCAAAGTGGTCAATGGCAAAAGGCTTTGGACTTGGCAGAAAAAATGCAGGCTGCTATGGATAAATCAACACCAGAAGAAAGAAAACGAATGTCTGCAGCTTTATTGTCGCCTCATACAAAGAATGAAAAGTCCTTATCAATGGAAGAAGTGCGAGAAATTGTTGAGAAACCCATCCAATCCATGCTTTCAGCAAATGTGGTGCAAACTGCCCCACTTTTATTTAAAAAACCATACCTTATTCTTGAAGCACCAATTGGAAATAGTTTTATTACATCGGATAATCCGTGCGTTTGGTTTGATCCCGCAGATTATCAGAATCCAAGACCATTTGGAGCAGGTGGATTAATTTCGCCAACACTTGAAATTACATTGCCCTTGTCTCCTAAACAAATGCTTTTTTTTGGTGGAAAATTGATTGTTTCGGGTCTTTATCTTCCTGCTGAAAATGAAATGGTTGCTAATTTGAACAAGCGCACACGGCTTTTTTCAGATGAGTTTTTTGTATCAAACAATTCTAAGGTCAAATCATCTTGGCTCTAAAAAACAGTCCACGACG
>JAVBXV010000438.1 GCA_030824405.1 Anaerolineales bacterium
ATAACAAGAAGCAAGGCAGCGCGATTTGTGTTCAAAAAAGAATTTTGTCGAGGTTTATCAATAACCTTCATTTATGTCATGCCCGTTTGTTTTTCTTTATTGCCGTCCAACGGCTTGCGTTAGTGGCGGTGGGGCGGGCGTGGATAAAACTCCAAGAGCAGGATTCTGTTCGGGTGTAGAAAAAGCCCGAAAATGCCACAGAATCTCCACCGTCCACTGCACGCTTTGTTAGCCACCGTTTTTGTGAATTGACACTTGTTCTTGTGAATACCTTTTCCGAATCGATAAATAACTTAACTGACTTTTGTCTATATCTTGCTCAAGAAATTTGGCGGAGCCCTCAATGCATTCATTCTTTATAAACGCTATGTAGCCATCTAGAAGGTGACGAGGATTTGCCAGAGCTGTAAGTGTGATAGTTTCTTCATCTGGGCTTTCTCGATTGAAAAATATTATCGGTAGTTCGGTATTCAATTTTACTCTTATGACAGAATGCAATTGCCTTGCCAGTTTCAAGCATAGTTCATCGAAATGCTCAATTATTTCCCCGCCAATATCCAATGCTTCATCAAAATGCGATTTCTTAAATTCATCTTCATACCACAGCTCTAATGATTCAACCCACTTTTTTCGGAGAATAATTCCTTTTTTATCGTGATAATCACCTTCAAAAGAAAAGTATTCATTTCCAACTGCAACTTCTGTTTTCCAATCCCAATATGAGTCATTCCAAAGGGCTTCCAGAGCGCTGGATGCGTCGCCCCGTCTTTGCTTTCTTCCTTCGGGGGAATGCGCTTTTGCATGTTTGTATGTATTTGTAAGCATACGAACTGCTGGTTTCCGTAAATCTTCATCTACACAATAAAGATGAAAACCTATTGCATATGGGGAATGATGTAAATTCCCAATGGCATTTGTAAACTCTGCAAAAAGATACGTTTCAAAATTGTGCATTTTCATTACCAGTTACGGAAGGTGGCTAACTATGATTTATACAGTGTTCTATATAAGGCTGTTATACGGCACGCTGTATAATATCCCGATGGAATAATTATAACCTTCCGATCTCAAAACCGAACAGGAACTTCTGACTGATGACCTCTCCTTCGCTTGCCCTTGTTACTGGCGCTGCTCACAGGCTCGGCAAAGCCTTTGCCTTGTCTCTTGCGCGCATGGGATATTCGATCGCCCTGCATTATCGCGGTTCCGCGTATGAAGCCGATGCCGCCGTCCAGGAGATCCGCGCATTGGGCGTGGATGCGTTCGAGATCCGCGCCGATCTGACGATTCCTGAGAAGATCGATTTTGTCTTTTCATTGGTGGATGAATTCAAATTGCCATTGAAAGTATTGGTCAATTCTGCGGCGATCATGCCAGTGGGCAAACCACAGGAACTCGAACTCCACGATTGGGACTCCGCTCTCGATCTCAACTTGCGCGCGCCATTTCTTTTGGCGCAGCAAGCCGCCAAACGCATGACGAACGGCGGGCTGATCGTCAACATCACAGACATCGGCGCACAAAAAGCGTGGAGTCGCTATCCGTCATATACTGTCAGCAAGGCGGGGCTGGAGTCGCTCACGAAAATGCTTGCGCGTGCGCTTGCGCCCAGTATCCGCGTCAACGCGATTGCGCCTGGGTTGGTACTGCCTTCCAACGTGGTCACAGAAGAACAGTGGCACAAGCTCATTCAAAAACTTCCGCTCAAACGCGCCGCCACGCTCGATGAAATTACGTCCGCGCTCGAATTTCTGATCAAAAACGAGTATATTACTGGCCAAACCATCGTCGTTGATGGCGGCTATTCTCTGATCTAACCCAACCCGATACCCTTCCCCTAATGCCCCTCAAAAAAAACCTCCTCACCGATCTTTTAATATCTGTTCTCTTGCTCGCCGCCACACTGTATTACGCCGCGCGCTATGTTGATTTTGATATTCCGCCGTTCGAAGATGCCGCCATGCTCATGCGCTACTCCCAGCATCTTGCGGGCGGTCATGGCATTGTCTGGAACATCGGCGAACATCCCGTGGATGGCGCAACCGATTTTCTTTTCATGGCAACTTCCGCGCTGCTGATCAAACTCGGCCTCACCGTTGGGCAGGCCGTTCGCGGCATTGGTTTCGTCTCGCACCTGCTCACCGTGCTGATCGTCTACTGGACGAATCGCCGCGTGCATAACGGAAATATTTTTCTTTCTTTTTTTAGCGGACTGTATCTCGCCGTTGGCACTGGACTCTCCTACGTGGCCGCTTACTTTGGCACACCTTACTTTGCCCTCGCCGCCGCTTCCACCTGGACGTTGGGCCTGCTTCTGTCCAAACAGCAGCATCCACGCTTTTGGTTGGTCCTCGCCTTCGCCCTCAGTGGCCTCGTCACTGGGTTGATCCGCCCCGAGGGAGTCATTCTCGCTTCCTTGATGCTGCTAACCATCATCATCCTGCGTGGATGGAAGAATTCAATTTCGATCATCGTCACATTCGGCGCTGTCTTTTTATTTTTAGGCGGCGCGTATTTCCTCTGGCGTTGGAATTATTTCGGATACCCGCTTCCCAACCCGTTCTACAAAAAAGGGGATAGCGGCCTGCACTGGGATTCGTTCTACGCTTCATTATGGAATACCCTGCGCTTATGCCTTCCATTTGCCATTCTTGCACTGCTTGGCTTTCGTTCTCGCGAAACTACCAAACAGGCAATTGCCTATCTCGTTCCCATCCTTGGCTTCGCCTCCGCGTTCGTCTTGATCTCAGACGAAATGAACTTTGGCGCGCGCTTTCAATATGCACTCGTGCCCATCGCGCTCATGGCGTGGATTCCGCTGTTGGGCGGAGTCAGCTTTTCGTGGCTGAGTCAGTTATCCGTTAAAGAAAGAAGCGTGTACGTCATCGCGATCATTGCAGTGGCATCCAGCCTTGTCTATTATTCGTCATATCAAAATTGTTTTCTCACATCCTATCAACAGACTTGCGCGCGGCCTTATGAACGCGATGGCCGTTATGAAATGGGCAAGCTGTTGGGTGAATATCGCGGCAAGGGCTATACCATCGCTGTCACAGAGGCGGGGCTGCTGCCATATTATTCTGGCTGGAACGCGATCGACACCTGGGGTTTGAATGACCAGTTCATCGCGCATAATGGCAAAATTACGATCGAATATTTGGACGAATATAAACCAGAGATCATCATGTTCCATGATTATTATTCACCACTGGTTCCGCCCAAATTGACCGATGCCAACCTTGCACAACGTTGGTTCAGCATGACCATTTTGCTAAAGACCTACGCCGAAGAAAATGGATACGTGCTCGCGGCGGTCTTTGGCGACAGCCCATACGACACGCATTATTATTATGTGCGCCCAGATTTTGAAGACAGCAAAAGATTGATCGAGCAGATCTCGAAGATGAGAAATTATTACTGGCCGTTGACAGGCAAGCGCTCGATCAATTACGCGATCTACGAAACTCTGCAACCCTGATTTAATGTATTTCAAAATTTTATAACGAGGAGACGATCATGCCTGAAACCGCAGAACTTGCCGAGAAATTAAAAACTGAAGGCGAACGCTTCGTGCAATTCTTTTCCGAATTGACCGATGAACAATGGGGCAGGGAAGTCTACACCGAAGGCGAGTTGTGGACCCTGCGCAACGTGCTGGCGCATTTCGTCACCTCCGAGCGTGGGCTGGTCAAACTGTTTCAATCCATTCGCGAAGGCGGCACAGGCGCAGCCGATGATTTTTCCATCGACCGCTACAACACCAGTCAGCAGGCGAAGACAAAAGATCTCACTCCCGTTGAGTTGCTTGAAAAATACAAAGAAGTACGCGCCCATTCGATTTCATGGGTTTCTGGTTTAAAAGAGGAAGACCTCGAGATCAAAGGCCGTCATCCATTTTTAGGTGAAACCACCATTCGCGAAATGGTGAAAATGTTGTATCTGCATAATCAAATTCATTACCGTGACGTGAAAAAGGTGTTGAAATAATGAATCTCCCTCCATTCAAACTCGAACGCTATTTTGCCAAATACGAATTCAGCACCGAATATTTGCTCTGCTCTTCAGATTGCGAAGCCATGTCTATTGCAGACCTGCTCGCTTTTGAAGAAGGCGCCGCTGAGAAACTCCAAAACGTGTGGCTGGGATATACCGAATCACTGGGCAGCCCCAGCCTGCGAAATGAAATTGCCAAAATGTACACCGATACATTGCCCGAGCATATTTTGGTTCATTCGGGCGCGGGCGAAGCCATCTATCTTTTCATGCATGCCATGCTCAAGGAAAATGACCACGTCATTGTCCACGCGCCTAGTTATCAATCGTTGAGCGAAGTGGCAAAGGGCATTGGCTGTCAGGTCAGCCCGTGGCTGGCACGCGAAGAGAACAACTGGGTATTAGACATGGACGAGCTTCGTCATCTCCTGCGCTCGTCCACGAAGGCCATCATCGTCAACACTCCGCATAATCCCACGGGCTACTTAATGTCCCATGCTGATTTTGAAGAATTGAACAAGATCGCCAAAGAAAATAAAGTACTGCTGTTTTGTGACGAAGTCTATCGAGAATCTGAATACGATATCGCTGACAGACTCCCCGCCGCCTGTGACATGGGCGAACACGCCGTTTCGCTGGGTGTCACCTCAAAAACCTACGGCCTCGCAGGTCTGCGCATTGGCTGGATCGCCACGAAGAATAAAAAAGTGTACGATCAAATGGCCGCGCTCAAAGATTACACCACCATCTGCAACTCCGCGCCCAGCGAACTGCTCGCAGAAGTAGCCATGCGTCACCGCCAGAAACTGATCGACCGCAATCTCAACATCATCAAGAGTAACCTCGCCATCATCGATGACCTTTTCGCAACTCACTCGTCACTCTT
>JAVBXV010000163.1 GCA_030824405.1 Anaerolineales bacterium
TGGCTAGCAGATGCGGAAGGGTATCGTCCCGATCTGGTTATACAGCTTCGCCCCACTTCTCCCGTCCGCCCGTTGACGATGGTGGATGATGCCATTCGTATTTTGCTTGAGCATGCAGATGCAGATTGTGTGCGTGGAGTTGTCCCCGCTGCGCAAAATCCATTCAAAATGTGGCGCTTCAATGGCGAAGGAAAACCCTTGAACCCATTGCTCGAAGTGGATGGAATTCCAGAACCGTATAACGCGCCGCGCCAGATACTGCCGCCCGTCTACTGGCAAACGGGACATATTGATGCGATCCGCATTTCAACGATCACGCAAAAAAAATCGCTGACGGGCGATGTCATCTATCCATTGTTGATTGATCCGAAATATACTGTGGATATTGATACACTTCCTGATTGGGCAAAATATGAGGCGCTCGTCTATAGCGGGTTGGAAATGGTCTCGCCAGGAAAAGCCCGCCAGTCCATGCCCACGACGATCAAAATGATCATCAGCGATTTTGACGGCGTGGTGACGGATAATCTCGTCATCACCGATCAGAATGGAAAAGAATCTGTCACCGCTTCACGCAGCGACAGCATGCATATCAAGAAACTGCGCGAGCTGGGTGTTGAGGTGATGGTGCTCTCTTCGGAGCCGAACCCTGTTGTGGCGGCGCGTGCGGAAAAGATGGGGGTGAAGGCAATTCATAATGTGGGCATGCAGGACAAAGGGCGTGTGATGCGCGAAGTCCTCGAGCAGAAAAATGTCAAAGCGGAGCATGTCATCTACATTGGCAATGACCTGAACGACCTCCCGTGTTTCGAGATCGCGGGCTGGTCTGTGGCGGTCGCGGATGCGTATCCTGAAGTGTTGCGCGCGGCAGATCATGTATTAACGAAAACAGGCGGTCACGGTGCGATCCGTGAATTGTGCGAAATCGTGTTAAAGCAATTATCTGAAAAGGAGAAATAAAAAATGGCTCGTGAAATCAAATTTGGAAATCGAATGATGGGTGATGGTCATCCTGCCTATGTGATCGCGGAAGTGGGCATCAATCACAATGGTGATCTGGATATTGCCAAGAAAATTATTGACGCCGCCGCTCATGCTGGTGCAGATGCAGTGAAGTTCCAGAAGCGCACGCCCGAAGTGTGTACGCCGCTGGATCAACAAAAGCAAATGCGTGAAACCCCCTGGGGTTACATGACCTATTTGGATTATCGCTACAAGGTTGAATTCAACGAAGAACAATATCGCGAGATCGACCGCTATTGCAAGGAAAAGAAAATTGACTGGATGGTTTCCGTGTGGGATGAACCCTCTGTTGATTTTATGGAAAAATTCGAGACGCCTGCGTACAAAGTTCCTTCGGCTTCACTCACCGATCTTAACTTGATGAAGCATGTCCGCAAAACAGGCAAGCCGATCATTATTTCAACGGGCATGTCCACCATGGAACAAATTCATAAGGGTGTGAATGCCGTTGGCGTGGATAATCTTGTCATCATGCATTGCACCAGCACCTATCCATGTGAACCCGAAGAATTGAATCTCAAAATGATCGAAACCCTGCGCAAGGAATTTCCAAATACCCCCATCGGCTATTCAGGCCACGAAGTTGGGCTTGTTCCTTCCGCCGTTGCGATCGCACTCGGCGCCACATCCATTGAGCGCCACATCACATTGGATCGCGCCATGTGGGGCAGTGACCAGGCCGCGTCTGTGGAACCAGGCGGTTTTGAAAAACTTGTCAAATACATCCGCGTGACAGAAGCCGCGCTGGGTGATGGCGTGAAGAAAGTGTACGAATCCGAAAAGGGTTCGATGAAGAAACTCCGCCGCATTGTAAGCGAATAATGTTTTTGTAGGGGCGGGGTCACCCGCCCCTACAGTTAAATTATGACCATCACTCAAAAAATCCGTCGCACGCTACGCCCCGCAGGAAAAACCGCTCAAGCCATTTTGCGATGGAAGCGGTTTTCTTTTCATGAAGCCCCGCCCATTTTTGGCAACTCCAAACCCAAGAGCGGCTCACATTTGCTGCTGCAAATTCTCAACGGCTTCACGCAGATCATGCCCTATCAATATGTGGACGCAGACCCGATCCGCACGATCAAATATGCAGGCGGTCGCAGAACAGCAGATGAAATTCTCGCAGATTTGAAACGCATACCGCAAGGTGTGATCGGCTGGGGCTATGTGGATGCGACAAAAGAGAACGCCTCTTTCTTAACCGATACAGGGCGCGTCAACTATTTCATTTATCGTGACCCAAGGGATATGCTCGTCTCACAAGTGTTCTTCGCGACCGATATGCACGGCGAGCATGGCATGCATGAGTACTACAACTCCCTGCCCGATTTCGGCACAAGACTTAATGTGGCAATTACAGGCATCGATAAAGATGGACTGAAAATGGTCAGTGTGAAGCAGCGTTATGAAGGCGTCTTTCAATGGCTCGAACAAAGGAACGTGATGTGCATCCGCTTTGAAGAGCTGATCAATAATCGTGATGCTACACTGAACGCCATGCTTGATGAAGTGGAAAAGACTGGCTACAAGATTCCAACTCCGCGCGAGAGAGCATTATCCATTTTGGTGGATGCGATCAACCCGAAGAAAAGTCACACCTTCCGCTCTGGAAAAACGGGCGGGTGGAGTCAGCATTTCACCGAGGAACATAAGAAATTGTTCAAAGAAGTGGCGGGGGATTTGCTGGTGAGACTGGGATATGAGATGGGGAATGACTGGTAACATTAAGGCGACCTTTGTGGTCGCTTTTTTTCGAAATTCTACCCTGGGCAAATACAAAATCAATAATCACGAGAGTTTTATGAAAAATCCGTTACTTTCTTTATTTGTTCTTGCAATGCTTGTTTCATCCTGCGCCATCTCTCCCCAAGCATCCTCCACAAGCACCGTAACATCCACGCTTACCCAAGCGCCCATCCCAACTTCCATAGTTGAAGTTGCCTCCCCCACTTTCACTTCAACACCAGACCTGAGTGGAGATCATCCCGTTTTCATTTTATGGCCTTTACCCACTTACATTGGTCTCGCACGGATTTCGCAATATCCTAACAGCCCGTGGACATGGAATTATCTGGGATTGAACGCAGGTTATCAATGCCCGCCAATGTTCGGGTATTTGCTCAATGTGGACTCGTGGGCATACTGGCGAGATTCATCCATTCCAGAGGAACAGGATAAGGCGCAGGCCGACCCGCACCAATTCGAGATGGTCGAATGTTATTCGACCGATGGAAATATCGGCGCGAATGGTCATGCAGGGACAGATATCAAAGCGCCCGCTGGCACGCCCGTTTATGCATCGGCGGATGGAAAAGTGATGGAATGGCGTTTGCCAGGTTTGAATAGCATGATCGTACTGAAACATTGTCTTGGCGGCACATGGGATGAGGCTGATCAATGTGTGGGCGGAAAACAATGGTACACAACTTACATGCACATTGTTACTAACGAAGATATGCTCAAGGAAAATTTTGCGGTTACGCAAGGAACACAACTTGGAACGATTTACGACCAGAGCGCCAACTCCCATTTGCATTTTGAGGTTGGCTTGGACAAAAGGGGATACACAACATTTGAGAATCCCTGGGGACGCGATGAATCCCCGTGGCTGGGCTGCATGTGGCTTGACCAATCCATTTGTGTAAATCCTGAGCCGAATTACTACCGCTTGGCATTTTATACAAATACAGGCGAGCTATCCATCAGACAGGGAGCAACAGACATCGAAATACTTGGTGCGCAGGGTGCACGGCAAGTCCGCTTGTGGGGAGAGCGAATTGCCCTGTTAGATTCGCAAAATAATCTACTCATGCGCGAAGGGGGCTTTTTCACAAACGAAGATTCCGTATCAAACTGGGCAATACTGGCTGAAAATATTCTAGACTTTCAAATCACGAATAAACTTGTTGCGATTCTGGATGCGAACCGAAATCTACTTGTCAGCGAAAATGGCGGAGATTGGAAGTTGCAGGCGGAAAAAGTCCGCGCGTTTTCGATCTCCGATCATCGCGTGGGATATCTTACGGTCAACGGTGAGTTATTTGTCAAAGAAGGTGATCTAAATAATGAATGGATCGCGATTGCAAATAATGTGTCCGCGTTTCAGTTGAACGATAACCGCATTGCGATTGTGGATTCACAGGGTAGTCTCTTGGTGAATGAGGGCGAAGTCCACACAGAATGGCAGCAGATGGCGGAGCGTGTTAGAGCCTTTCAGTTGACCAATTTGCGCGTGGGCATCCTCGATGCGGAAAACAATTTGCTGGTCAAAGAAGGAAATCTCCGCGCGGAGTGGGTTCCGCTGGTGAAAGATGTGACCTCGTTCCAGCTATCGAATTACCGCATATTGATACGCGGCGCAGATGGGGTGTTCAAATATCAGGAAGGGAATGTGTATCAGCCGTGGAGCGATCTACCCTTAGACTTGGAAGACGTGTTCCTGAACGATAATTTGCCTGTCTTTATACAGTGATAGATTCACATCCTCATGTGTAAAGTATAATTTTCACCCATGCTTAAAGACTTCTTCACCCAACGCATCAAACGCGGACTTGTCCGCAGGCTTAATAATCTCAAGATCGCATCTGTGGCGCGTGAGGTGGCTCGCAAGGAGCCGCAGTCAAAAGGCGCGCCTGTGGTCTTCTTCAAAGCGTCCACGGGCATTGACGATCTCTCGTGGAACAGCGGGTTTCATCTGCTGGCTTCGTGGGCGTTTCGCTTGCAGGGGATCCCTGTGGTGTATTTCGCGTGTAACTCAGGCATGAGTCATTGTGTGCTTGGAACAAATCGCGATAACGTGCAGAAAGCTCCTCCGTGTAAATCCTGTGTCTATCAATCACGTACGTT
>JAVBXV010000302.1 GCA_030824405.1 Anaerolineales bacterium
GGATTTGAAGTAAGCGCAATATTACCAGCACCTTTTTCTCTTGCGATCTCAATTGCGCGCTTCATCAACGCTTCGCCAATTCCCTGCCCGCGTGCGGAATTGTCCACGATCACATCTTCGATGATGGAGCGAATGCCTGTGGGCACACGGTAAACTGCCAAGGTCAACGCACCCACGATGCTACCAGTTTCGTTGCGAGCCACCAACAGCGTGGATGCGGTATCTCGGACGAGAGCAGCTAGATCGTTAAGAGAAGGAGGCGGGTTGTTATTCGTCAATTGCGGAACGAGGCGTTGGAAGGCTTCGTAGAGTTCATCGTCTGCGGTTGTAACAATCTCAATTCGCATTGGCTTTTTTAGGGATGACACTCAGTACAAGATAATAAACAACATAAATAAACGAAGCCCACACCACCCACTGTGGCTGGTTGGGATATTGGATCAAGCCCCAAATGCCGATCGCGCCGTATAGATAAGTTAGCGCAAGCGTAAGCGTTCGCAGATAACTATTGCGGCTCGGGTAAATATATTTGATCGGAATGAAGACCATGATATTGAACAACATCAGGAAACCGAAGTTCACCCATTGCGGCAAATTCATCAGCAGCATGTAGAGCGCAGCCACATTCCAATAAGACGGAAAGCCTTTGAAATGATGATCGTCGGTCTTTGCATCAGACTGGGTAAATTGATAAGCCGAGGTCAGCAAAATAGAACTGGCGGCGATCAGGCGCACGCTTTCAGGCAGTACATCCGCCTTGATCAAAAAGAGAGCGGGCACCATCACGTAGTTTAAATAATCAAGAATATTATCGAGCAGCGCGCCGTCGATACCGTTGGCATATTTTTTCACATCTGCCCAGCGCGCAAGCATGCCATCGAAACCATCCACAAGCATGGCCACGACCATCCAGATGATCATCATCTTCCAGTCTTTTTCAAAAATGGAAAGGATCGCAAGCAGACCAAACACTGCGCCGCTCGCAGTGAAAAGATGCACGCCCCACGCGGCAATTACACGAAAAATATTTGGTTGTTTTTCCGATACAGAAGAAGACATGTTTTATCCTTTTGAGTTAATGTACTTGATAAACACGCACAGGGCAGTTCAGGTACGGCTGAAATTATACAATTAAAAAGACATCGAAAACCTTACGGTCTCCGATGTCTTTTTATCAACTCTTCGAACTACGCTTTCAACAAACCAACTTTTACCTTCTCACCTTCAAATTCATCTTCAACAACAGATGCGTTCGCGGGCGGGTTCGCAAAGGATAATTTTGTCGTCAGTGTTTCAGCTTTGATGTAGACCTCATGCGCTTCGATCGCGGACCTCAAGCCTGCGGTGGCCTCGACGAACAACTCCACGCGATCGGCCACATCCAGGTCAGTAGCCTTGCGCAGATCCTGCACACGGCGCACGAACTCACGCGCCATGCCTTCTGCGATCAACTCAGGCGTCAGGTCGGTGACGAGTGCGGCAACGTACGCGCCGTCTTCGGCGACCGCGAAACCTGATTTGGCTTGCGTCTTTACTTCCACTTCTTCAGAAATGATCTGGAAGGTTTCATCGCCAACAGTCACTTCAAGCGGTTGACCCGCCATCAAAGTGGACGCGACTACTTCTGCGTTCATGGAAAGGATCGCCTTCTGGATGGCAGGGAATTTATTGCCATATTTTTGTCCGAGCTGCTTCGAGAAAGGTTTGACCGTATGCGAGACAGCCTCGGTGGCCGAATCCAGCAAGCGCACCTGCTTGACGTTCAATTCATCGGCGATGGTGTCCACGTTGTTCATCAAAGCCTTGCGCTCGGTTGTGGTTCCAACCGAGAAAGATGCGGAAGCAAGCGGTTGGCGCACTTTACGATTCGCCTTCTGGCGTGCCGAGTGGCCTAACGAGACGAGCTTCATGACCAGGTTCATGTCACGGTTGAGCGATTCGTCGATGAATTCTTCCATCACCTGCGGCCACTCAGCCAGATGCACAGACTCAGGCGCAGTCTCATCCACCGAGCGGACAAGGTTCTGATACAGTTCTTCCGCGAGGAAAGGCATGGCAGGCGCGATCAGTTTGGCAACGGTCACCAAAGCGGTGTAGAGTGTGGAGTAAGCGGCCTGCTTATCGGCACTCGAGTCATTCTTCCAGAAACGGCGGCGTGAGCGGCGCACATACCAGGTGGAAAGTGTCTCCACAAACTTTTCAACGGGACGGGTCGCGTTGGTCACGTCATAATTTTCGTAGGCGTTGGTCACATCGCGAACCAGTACATTTAATTCAGAGAGCAGCCAGCGGTCGAGGTCATTGGTTGGAGCCGTAACGGTCAACGCTTGAGGCTTGTCAAGATTGGCATAGGTGATGAAGAAGGAGTACACATTCCACAGCGTAAGCGTAAAGCTGCGGATCACGTCCCCAACCAGATCGGAAGAGAAGCGGCGTTCCTGTCCAGGCGGTGTGGCAGTGTAGAGATACCAGCGCAGCGCATCTGCACCGTGGACATTTAACACATCCCACGGTTGAACGATGTTGCCCAAAGACTTGGACATCTTGCGTCCTTCGCCATCCTGAATGTGACCCAGACAGATGACGTTCTTAAAGGAGACATCGTCATTCAGCAAGGTGCTGATCGCGTGCAGAGAATAGAACCAGCCGCGGGTTTGATCGACAGCCTCGCAGATGTAATCGGCAGGGAATTGCTGTTTGAACTTATCCTGATTCTCGAACGGGTAATGCCACTGGGCATACGGCATCGAGCCAGAGTCAAACCACACATCGATCAGGTCTTTCACGCGCGTCATCTTGCCGCCGCAGTCCACACACTTCCAGTGGACATTGTCCACGTGCGGGCGGTGCAGGTCGAGTTCAGTTAAGTCTCTGCCAACTTTTTCAGAAAGCTCGGCAACAGAACCCATGCACTCGCGGTGTTTGCAATCAGAATTTTCACATTCCCAAACAGGCAATGGCGTACCCCAATAGCGTTCGCGGCTGAGCGACCAGTCAATGTTATTTTCAAGCCAGTTGCCGAAGCGCCCCGCTTTGATGTGCTCTGGCACCCAGTTGATCGTGTTGTTCAATTCAACCAGACGGTCTTTCTTTGCACTCGTGCGGATATACCAGGACTCGCGCGCATAATACAAAAGCGGAGTCTTGCAGCGCCAGCAGAAAGGATAGGTATGTGTGATCGTGCCCGCACGGAATAAAAGTCCGCGTGCGTCGAGATCTTTGATGATCAACGGGTCGGCGTCTTTGACGAAGATTCCGCGCCACGGGGTGATCTCAGGGATGAAAGTACCATCAGGCTGAACCGTGAGCAGGATCGGCAGGTCATACTGTTTTGCCATTTCCATATCTTCGGCACCAAACGCGGGCGCCTGATGCACGAGACCCGAGCCATCTTCGGTGGTGACGTAATCAGCAAGCAGCACATAGTAAGCGGGTTTATCCACAGTCATGAAGGTAAAGAGCGGCTTGTATTTCACACCCTTCAATTTCTTGCCTTTGTAGGTGTCCACTACTTTTACTTCTTCATCCTTGAATATCTTTTCAACCAGATTCTTCGCAAGGATCAGTTTTTCTTTTGTGCCGTTGTGATCGCGCTCGATCGTCACATACTCCACTTCGGGGTGCGCCGCAACTGCCACGTTAGCGGGCAGTGTCCACGGGGTCGTCGTCCACACCAGCAAGGAAGTGTCTGGCTTATCCACCAGCGGCATGCGCACAAAAACAGACGGGTCGACAGCATCGTCATAACCGAGGGCAACTTCATGGTCAGAAAGAGGCGTGCCGCAGCGTGGGCAATACGGTACGATCTTATAGCCCTTGAAGAGCAGGTCCTTTTCCCAGAAATTTTTGAGGATCCACCAAACCGATTCAATGTACTCGTTGGTGTAGGTCACATAGGCTTCATCAAGGTCAACCCAGTAGCCGATGCGGTCGGTCAGTTTTTCCCATTCTTGAATGTAGGTGAAGACAGAATTCTTGCAAAGCTCGTTGAATTTGTCCACGCCGTATTCTTCGATCTGGTGTTTGCTGTTGAAACCAAGCTGCTTTTCCACTTCGATCTCAACAGGCAGGCCGTGCGTGTCCCAACCGCCGCGGCGCGAGACGTGATAACCGCGCATGGTTTTATAACGCGGGAACATATCCTTGAAAGCGCGCGCCAGCACATGGTGCACGCCCGGGCGGCCATTCGCAGTGGGAGGCCCTTCATAAAATACATACTCTGGTTTGCCCATGCGCTGTTCAATGGTCTTCTTGAAGATATCCTGCTTCTTCCACATCTTCAGAACGTTATCTTCCATTGATGGCGCATCGAGTTTGGCGTTGACTGATTTAAACATTCTTGCTCCTTTGTTTCGTCATTGATCGCAGCCTTGCAATCACATAAATATAAATAAAAACTCTCGTCTCATAACAGAGACGAGAGCAATGCTCACGCGGTACCACTCTGATTCCCCCAAAAACGGGGACTCTCATTCGGGCACAATCATGCCCACACCCTGCTAACGGAAGGATTCCGTCTCCCTTACTTTGGCTTACGCCATTTCAGTTTGAAACTTCGGGATGATTTTCAATCGCCTACGCGTATCCGCTTCACACCTGACCTCGGACTCGCTGACCGTTTCGACAGATTTACTCGTTCCCATCAACGCTTTTGATGTTCAAATTATACATAGTTATGTCGAAATCGGCAAGAACGTTACTCTGCGCTTTTCAAAGTAAGCACCGTAATTTCAGGCCTGCAATTGAAACGCACATACGGGCTGGTCATCCCCACTCCGCGGTTCGTGTACAACTGCATGGCCCCCACCTGATACATCCCAGCGGGATATTTTCTAGCCCAATATGGCAGCACGGGCGGCCCCAC
>JAVBXV010000187.1 GCA_030824405.1 Anaerolineales bacterium
TCAACACGTGTGGCTACATCTGCCTGGGCTATGATCCCAAGGATCTTTTTGTCGTTATCCACAACAGGGATGCGGCGCAGTTGATGTTCAGCCATTGCGTCCAGAGCTTTCTGAAGATCATCGTCAGCATGGCAGGTCACTATCTTGTGAGTCATCACCGCTTCCACTTTGGTGGATTTGGCGTCAATTCCTGCAGCCACCACTCGTAAAGCCAGATCGCGATCTGTTACGATGCCGACCAATTTTTTAGTTTTTTCATTTTCAATAACAGGGATCGAACCGACCTGTTCGCTCTTCATTAATTCTGCAGCTTTTGAAGCCAGATCTTCTGGCAAACAGCACACAGGGTTTTTCGTCATTACTTCATTACATTTCTTCATCAGGTTGCTCCTATAAAATTTTGATGCCTCCGTTGACACCGCACTGCGATCAACACAGTGCGGCGCAAGTGTCGGGACGATATAAGGAGGCATTTTTTCAGACTCATAGTTTCGAGATGGGCCTTGCTGATTTATCGCAAGTAGCCGATTAAGAATAGTACGAGGAGAACGATAACGATTGTGTATACCATTGGATTTTCCTTTCTTTTATTTGATGCAGAGAGGGGCATTCGCAGCCGCCTCCCTGCTTATTACAAAAACACGGACCTAGATGATCCCCAACAGTTTCAAAATAATCAGGATAACCACGATGACAAGCAGGGTATGAACCGCATTGCCCGAGCGTGGAATTCCAGAAAATACATTCGGACCGAAATATCCGAGCAGCCAAAGCAAGAGCAGAATTACGATGATCCAGGTAAGCATGAGATTTCTCCTATTCGAACGATTTGTATTACAACTACATACTACAATAAACACTCCCCAGCCACATCCTTCGGCCGGGGAGTGTTTATCTCCGCCACTTGGGGGAGAAGCAAACGAAACAGTTTTTACTCTTCTGGAACCTCAAAATTGGCAGGGACGCAGGTAAAGCCCAAACCAATCGAATACGAGTCGTTCTCGCCATCCTGGCCTGGATTAAATTCGCCAGCCGCATCCAACAGATCGAGATCGGGAGTAATCGCGATCATCAATATGGGATTGCTCTCAAGTTCCTCGGTGCTGATCACCTTATCTTTGTTTGAGTCGAAAGCCTGCAAAAGCGGTTCCGCTGCAGTTTCGTTTAATTGGATAAGTTGATTAAGTCCTTCAGTAATTGCGGGGATCAACCTGCTGCGGAATTCTTCGACGGTGACGCCGCCGCCTAATTTACCGTTAACGCATCCATCTGCGCTGAAATCTGCTTCCAGACGAACACCGATCAGGTCCACCTCAACCTGTTGACCGAGTAAAAGAATTCGGACTTGCGTTGAGCCTGGTCCACCTACAAAATGGCCGTTCGTAAGCGAGCCAAGTATCGGCGAGTTAAGAGGCGTTTTTGTATCGAGAACAAATACGTCAGAACCATCAAAGACAGGCGCGGTCTGGGCACTTTGTCCCAAATAGATGTTCCATGAAACATTGGGGTCATTCAAGAAATCATCTGTTTGCACCGCGTGAAGTGTGACCAATTGGCCAGCATTCATTGCCTGATCAAGAGTTGCCTGTATTTCAAGGTCTGGTGCGGCAGAGGTTAACAGGGTGAGTAGATCGCCGAATTTGTTATCGGTTTTTCCTTTCGGATCATTATCGATATTCAAGGCGTACGCTTCTGTTTGCTCGCGTGTGGAGGGTAATAAAAGTTTGTTGGTAACATATTGATATTGCGCGCCTGTAGCGGGCAGTGGTGCTACCGTAGCGGTTGGCACTGGTGTGGCCGTGGGTGCAGCGACTGGCTTCAGCGCACTGCACGACGCCAGCAATAATAAGATCAGGCCAGCGTTTATCACAAAAACATTTTTCATTTTCATATTCGAACTCCTTTTTTTTCGTTCATAGTCAAATTACTCTACATGGAAAAACCATTCAATTACATCCATCAACCTGTGGCGCAATTAATTATGATTATCTGTAATTTTTTTATTCATTGAATCTATTTAATCGCGGCGGCTCATAAGAGCTGCACCACCTACTACCACAGCAACACCGAGTACAACCAGCAGTCCAATAATGATCAACGTTGAGGATGGCATGCCGCCAGCAACAGGAGCGGAAGGGGCTGGAGTTGCAGCAGGCACCACCACTGTCACAACCACGGTGGCCTGTAACTTCGCTGTGTTTTCAGAAGCCGCATTCGTATTCATTGGCGCCAGAGCAGCCAGGGCAAATGTGGAAAGAAGAAATGTAAACAGAATGATTCTTTTTAGCATAGGAAATTCCTTTTCTTATAAATGGAAGGGTAAACAGACGGGCTATGCCTTCTGTTTCAACGAGAATCGGATTCGAGACTCTTCTAATTCATCGTACAGTAAACACTCCCCAGCCGCATCCATCGGCCGGGGAGTGTTTTTCTACGCCACTTGGGGGAGGCGCATGCGCGGCAATCTCTACCCTGGGAGACGCCGTGTTGTATTTCCATTAAATAAAAATGTGAGCACAAACCCTGCAACAAAGCCACCGATATGCGCCATGTACGCGACGCCACCTGTGTCTGCGGTTTGGGCGATGGAACCGATGCCGCTGAATAACTGCAACACGATCCAGAGTCCAATGACCATCAATGCAGGAACTTGAACCACTTGCTGACCCTGTAACACTCTGATGCGTCCTTGTGGGAACATCAAAATGTAAGCACCGAGCACACCTGCAATTGCGCCTGAAGCACCCAGGTTCGGAATATCTGATCCCATACTGAAGATCAATTGCGCGAAGGTTGCCCCAAGCCCACAGAGCAGGTAAAACACTGTGAATTTGGCATGCCCAAAACGGTCTTCAACGTTATCGCCGAAGATCCATAAATAAAGCATGTTACCTCCCAGATGGACCCACCCGGCATGCATGAACATGGACGTGAAGAGTGTGGGGAAATCAACAAATGGGTTGGAGAGGAAACGGCTGGGAACAAAAGCCCACTTCATAATGAAAGCGTCGCCGCCGCTCAACTCCACAAGGAAGAACAGGACGTTCAGAACGATCAATACATACGTAACCAGCGGGGTCGTTCTACGTGAAGAATTATCATCACCGATCGGGAACATAGGTTTATCTCCTTTACAACAAGAATCTGAACATAATAAGAACAACAATAATGACGGTCAGTACATAGATGAAAGCACCTGTATGCAGAATGCCTGGAAGAATTGGCGTACCAAAGAAACTAAGCAGCCATTGCAGGGTCAGGGCTAGAATGATCAACTCAAGCAATAAATTCTCCTTCTCAACAAGCTAATAAATAGCGCAGCACCCCATGGGATGCTGCGCTAAGGGGAGTCTTTTGCTCTAGCGGTTGATGATGAACAAAATACCAGCGATCAGTGCGCAGACACCCGCAATGACGCTCAATACTCCGCCAACACCCACACCAAGAAGGCTAAGCCCCATGATGATCAAGAATATTCCGAGCAAAATCCACTTTAATTGACCTGAATTCATTGTGATTCTCCTTTTAAGTTAATATCAAATACTTTCACGATGTCGACACATGTCGTTACCAACTTATGAATTTTGGATCGTTTTTTTGCCAGCCTGTGCGGCCTCAGAGATGTGATCCAATTGGTCAACCACCAGTGTTTGGCCCTGGTGTATTAATTCGTTGGCCTTTTGGCGTCCTGCGATGGTGAGCTTTCTTCCATCTGCGCGCACCTGCGTCATGGCATCTCCCACCATTTCGGTGGTTCGATCTCGCAGTTCAATGCTTTTTTGCTGGATCTGCTTTCTGGTATCTTCTCCAGATTGAGGAGCCAGCAACAACATGGTCACAGCACCTGCCAGGCTGCCGATCAGCAGACTGAACAAAATGCTCAAGAAATTACTGTGATATTCGGGTTCTCGGTTTTCGTTATTCATTATTTTTTTCCTTATTAATTTCCAGGGAAGAAACGCCGTACTACATTTGTTTGGATCTTCCCTGAAAATTATTTTTGATCTAGTGGTTGTTATGGCTTTCGCTGGTACTGGTTTCAGTCACAGCCACCACAGCACCACGCGGACGGTAAAAAGCCAGCCATACGACTCGTTCCACAGCCCAGGCCATCAGACCGTAGATGAGCATTGCGAACATGGAGGAGAGTTCCAGTACCATGTTGCCAATAGCGGGCGAAGTAACCAGCCCCTCAAAGGGGAACAGGAAAAGGTAGGTGAAGCCGTAGATCAGGGCGACGATCGGGCTCTCAGGATTGGCTCCTATCAGCTTAAGTCCGATGCGGAGTGCGATCAAAGCCTCAAGAATTCCAAGTAAAAGCCAGATCAATTGAGTCGCTTTAAAGCTGAAGATACGCTGTTCACGTCCTGGTTCATTTTGGGATGTTCGAGTTTCTGAAACTCTATTGTCGTTTGTCATTTTTTATTTCCTTATGAACATGAAACTGACCCATTAGAAAACCATGTTCGCTTTTCTACTTGCTCAAAAGCTAGATCTGGGCAGTTATTTGATTTTTGATTAGCGTCTGATCTGTTTGAAGATCCAAAGCAGAACGACGGAGCCAAGAAGTGTGACCAACATGGTTGGGATGGTGATGGCGTCATTGATGGTTCCAACGCCCAGAAGAGGGCTGATGAAATAACCAGCGAGGAAGGCGCCAACAATACCCACTACGATATCAAGCAGGGTACCCTGCTGGGAATTCGTGTGCATGATACGGCTTGCGATATAACCGACAATTGCCCCAGCGATCAAATAGATAATTAGATTCATTTTGTGCTCCTTGTTTTGTGATTACAGATTCACGGTTACCCGTGTTGGGTTGATGACACCCAGTCCCTTCTCTTGCGAG
>JAVBXV010000247.1 GCA_030824405.1 Anaerolineales bacterium
AAGTGCCTGACGAATTTCGCCGAGATGATAGGCCGTGTGCACAACGATCGCCATTGCGCCGCCGATCGAGTCTTCGTTCCAGACAGGATTATCACGGAACATTTTTTCAATACGCTGGTAGGCGAATTTTAATTTGTTCTTGAGTGCATCCCATTCTTCAGGCGTGACCTTTTCCACCGTGCGCCAGACTTCACCCCAATCTACGCGGCTGCGGTCGTTTTCCATAACATACCGATATAGCACGTCCATGTAAAAGGTCACATGCGTTACCTGCGCCGCGAGCGACGCGCATTTGCCGCCAACAGGAATGGACGCTTCCTGTGCTGTGACGGTTTCAAGGGTCTGAAAAAGAGAGGTTCCGTTATCCAGAAAAATGCCATGATGATTTTCGAAAGTTTCGTCCAGCAAGGCAAATAGGTTGTTGGTGAAATCATCCTGCTTGATCATTTTATCCATGAGGTATTTTTCCTTATTCGTTTTTATATGTGGATTAAGTCTTTGAGCAATTCTTCAATGGGATGCAGAGCGGACTGGCTCAGTTGATAATTGTTGACTTTGCGCATTTCGCCGATGCCTGTGTTTTGTATGGGCGCTTCAGACACATCGCCGATACTTGACCAGCCTGCGAGGGACACTTGCAGCGCTGTGGGCGTTTTCAACAATTCCTCTGCACTCGTTGAGTCGATAACGCACCAGAGGATGCGGTCGGCTTTTTTCTTAAGCACAGGATATTGATCGACCGCGATGCAGCGTCCCAGTTCTGGCCAGTAATTTGCGCTCCAGGTCTTGACCTCGAGCCTGCACACCTGCGTATATTTTTTTACTTTGACAACGATATCGCTCAAGTTTTCGCGTTCAGGAAAACGGAAGTGAGAATCGATCTTGCAGCCTGCGTCCAGTAAATATTTTTCCACTGCAAGTTCACCCAGCTTCCCGTTTAAGTGCGAAGCGGTGCGGTTGTTGTAATAGCCCTCACGTGTTGACCATTTCTCAATTGAAGATCTGGCAGTGCTGACCGCCCATTTCACATCCTCAATAGTTAATGAGACAGATTCCATGCCGTGCTTTAACGTATCCCAGCGAGGAGAATGGAAATGAGGATGGCGAGAAAGGAGATGCCTGTGCCAAATAGTACCCCTAAAAAGACGGCGGCGATGACCACCACAATGCTGTTCCAGTTGAATTTTGAAATGAGGAATTTTGTAAACCGCCATGTAAAGATCACGGTCAGGATCGTCCCCGCTCCCTGACAGACGAACGCGATGACCATGGCTGTGGTGCCCTGCTTTTCGCTGGCGCCGTTCAGCGTCAGCATTAGCACAAGAATAGGTACGATCCCAAAGACGATCAACAGGAAGGCGGTTAATAGGGTGGAAATGACGGCTGGGGTTTTGTTGGGCATGGGGACTCTCCAAATAGGATTAAAATTTTTGAATTTACGGAGTATATCAAAGCACATTCTGCTTGTGGATGCTCTCCAAATAAAAAGTGACAGCCACGTTTTAGAACGGCTGTCACTTTTTATTCAATTCTATTTGTATGATCTCAATTTACTTTTTGGCCGCCTGTTTGACTACCTGTACAGTGTTATCGTAATTCGGCTCTGCCATCTGGTCTGGAACATATTCCGCGTGGACGATCTTGTTATCCTGGTCGATCACAAGCACGGCACGCTGCAACAGCCGCCATTCCTTGATCAGCACGCCATAATCTGTGCCAAACTTTTCATCACGGTGTGACGATAACATCACATGGCTGACGTTCTCACTGGTTTGCCAGCGGGCTTGTGCAAAGGGTAGGTCCATGCTGACGGTGTATACAACCACGTCTGAGGGCAGGTCGGTGCGGATCTTTTCCCAGCGCTGAGTTTCTACGTGACAGACGGGCGTATCCAGCGAGTTGATGATATTCAGCAGTCGAACTTTTCCCGCCGAATCAGATAGTTGGATCTGGCGCATGGCGCCTTCTGTTGGATCGAATGAATCCAATGTGAAGGATGGTGCGTTCATGCCCGCTTGAAGTTTCCCGCCTAAAACTGTCAGTTGTTCTCCGAACTCAAAAGCTTCACCAGTGCGTTCTTCCATATTTATAAACTCCTTTTGTGATAACAATAAGATTTTGCCGAGTATAGCATGTCAAATTATTTATGGAGTGGTGTCTTCAATGGGAGTGCGCCCATCCAATGGTTGGACGGGACGGTTATTATCCTCAAATAAATTTTCGAGCGCGTCCAATTGCGCCGCAGATAATTCAACGGGATTGGTCATCAATAACCAACTGACACCTTCTGTGCATGGTGGTGTGGTTAACGAGCCGTTGTAGCGATACGTGGTTTGCACGGCGGGCAATAGCTCTGCGGCGTTGATCTTCACGCCCGCATCTGTCACATCCGATTTCTCGGCGGGCAGGTTGCTGATAAAGGGTTGATATGCACTGTTCTCAGCGCCTTCTTTTAATAAAATACCAACGACCGCCAGATTTCCGTCCGCACTTTTGTGGACGATATGAAATTCCGCGGCGAAGGCTTTGCCGTCCAATGTATGCTCGCTTGGAGTGTGATAATGAAATTGAACCGTTTCATAGCGCACGCCGTCCAATTCGATGGAACTGCCCGCATCGTGATTGACCTGGACCGTGTGCCCGTTATTGAAAATATTCACAGCGCTGGGTTGATAGTGGAATGAGATATTTGCCAGATCCCCTGCTGTTGGCGACTCAATATCGATCGGCGACTGGTTTTGACCAGTGCCACAGACCGCGTAGGTTTCATCCAATTCATCCCAATGTTCAGGACCTTCTTCGCCTTCATATGTCCAATGCGGAGGTTCTGCCACGGGGTGAGGTTCTTCAATTCGGTATCCGCAAGCCGCCAAAAGCAGGAATGCGATCATTAATATTCCTAAAAGTGATAATTTGTTTTTCAAGGTACATTCTCCAATTTCTAAAATAGGGTCAGCGATCTTCCACAAGTTATCTCAAAAGTGTCATCCTGAGCGATAGCGAAGGATCTCTACCACCGAGTACGAGACCCTTCGGTCGCGAAGAACGCTCCCTCAGGGTGACACGGTATTTTTGAGACGGGTTCCACCATTATAGGTTTCTTTGGAGGTTTTTCTCCTTGCAAATGATTTGCATGCATCTTTGAAAAATTGCACCCTCCCGCATCAGACTTTCATTAACCTACCCTCTCGTCCAGTTGCCTAATCAAGCGGACGGGGGCACAATAGACCCAGCAGAGACAAAGCCTGTTCTCTGTTCTCTATTTTCTTCCTACTCATTTAATCCCCCAGGAGTCTTATCCATGCACGGTGGCTGGTATCAATCTATGCGTTCGGGCGACGAAAAGCCCAAGGTTACAAAAGAACTTTTACTGCGTGTTCTCGCTTATGCGCGGCCGTATTGGTGGCAGATCGGTGGCATGCTCGTCACCATTTTACTCAGCACAGGATTCTCCCTGCTGACCCCGCTCATCTTCCGCAACATGATCGATGTGGTCATCCCCGCCAAAGATATTCCCAGTCTCATCTGGCTGGCGGTTGCGCTGCTCTTCATCCCTGCCCTCTCAGGCGGCATCGGGGTCATTCAGCGGCGGCTCAATTCCACGGTTGGCGAAGGCGTGATCTATGATCTGCGCTCGCTGCTCTTCGGCCGCCTCCAGCGCATGTCATTGCGATTCTTCACGAACACAAAATCTGGCGAGTTGATGAGCCGCCTCAATAGTGATGTGGTCGGCGCACAGAACGCCATCTCCAACACCATCGTCGATATCATCACCGACTTCGTTCAGTTGGTTGCTCTGCTGGCAGTCATGCTAACCCTGCAATGGAAACTGACTCTCGTCAGCGTTCTGATCCTGCCGCTCTTCATTCTTGTGGCCCGCAGGCTTGGAAATCTTCTGCGTGATATCGCCCGCGAATCAATGGATATCAACGCGCAGATGAATGCACACATGGGTGAGACGCTCAACATCGGCGGCGCATTGCTCATTAAATTATTTGGACGCACCCGCGAAGAAGAGAATCGCTTCCGTGAGCGCGCCGCGAATGTCCGCGATATTGGTATTCGCCGCTCTGTTGTTGGCTCAAGTTTCTTCGTCATCATGGGTCTGGTCAGCGCGGTGGGTACGGCGTTGGTCTATGGCCTCGGCGGCTATTACGTCATTGAAGGCGCGTTCACGGTCGGCACCATCGTTGCCTTTGGTTCGTATCTCGGTCAGTTGTATGGAACCTTGCAAGGTCTGGCTGGCGCGCCTGTTGCATTCAGTACCAGCATGGTTTCATTTGAACGCGTCTTCGAGATCATCGATCTGCCGCAGGATATTGTTGAAAAAGAAAATGCAATTGTTCTTGGTGATGTGAAAGGCGAACTTGAATTCGACAACGTCACATTTAATTACAGCATCGACGATACCAAACTTCTCAGTGAAGTTAAACGTTATGGGAAGATTGAAAATGTGGGCGCGGTGTTATCGGGTGGAAATGGCCCTTCGTCGGTGATCAAGCGGCGGGAAGAAAGAAGCGCTTCAGACTCCGCCGAAACTGATTCTACATCCCAGGCACGCGAAGTCGCTTTGACCGGTATCTCATTTAGATCTGCACCCGGAGATCTGGTTGCGCTGGTGGGCCCCTCTGGCGCTGGCAAAACCACGGTCACGTATCTCATCCCAAGATTGTACGACCCTACAGACGGAGTCATTCGCATTGATGGACATAACCTGCGCGATGTTACGCTCGAATCACTTTCGTCTGCGATCGGCATGGTGACGCAGGAAACGTATCTCTTCCACGATACGATTCGCACCAACCTGACATACGCGAAGATCGATGCCACACAGGATGAGATCGAGGCCG
>JAVBXV010000034.1 GCA_030824405.1 Anaerolineales bacterium
CTCTCGGTGGAAGCCTTGCCGCCATTATTGCAAATGCCCGCCTGCTTGAGCAGATCCGCCTGCAAGCTGAACGGGAACGTATCGTAAACGACGTGACCAACAGAATCAGACGGTCAACAGATATTCAATCCATTTTGACGACTACAGCCAGTGAACTTACCCGCATCACGGGCTCTAAGCAAACGAAGATAAAGATCCTGCCGCAAAAAGATGACATGGAAGGCTTTGATCAATGAAATATTTTCCTTCCTCCAACATTCCTAATAATCCGGAAGAAACAACGCGCGCGCTTTACAAAAACTGGCGCGAGGGTTTTGCCACTCCGTTATTAATTGCCTCACTGGTTTTCGGCCTGCTGGCCCTTATTCCTGCGATCAGTGCAGCCAAAAGCAATTTCATCAGTATCATCTTTATCCTCACTTATGTCGCAGCTGGCATAGTTACCTTTATCCCATTTCGCTACACAGTGCGGATGGGTGTTTTTCTGCTTATCGTGTATGTGCTTGGTTTGAGTGAACTCGCCACACATGGCATCCTTGGCGATAGTCTCTTCTTCTTCCTTGCACTGATCATTACATCAACCATGATGCTCTCACCCAAAGCAGGCATCATAGCCATTGCAATTGACCTGATCACTTTTGTATTTTTTGGATGGCTGCTACTTTCTGGCAGTTTTATTCCCTTTAACCCTGAAGCCGTCCCTGCCGCAATTGATGATTGGCTGAGCGCAGCCGGGGTTATAGTGATGTTTGGCATTCTGATCGTTATTGGCTTTCAAAGACTTGAGCAGGAATTTGTTGATGCACAAACGAAGATCGACGCCACACTGGGTGAGCTTCGAGATGAAAGAAACAATCTCGAAGGAAAAGTGCGGGACAGAACAAGCCAGTTGCGCAGAGTGAATGAAATCGGACAGACGGTTACGTCCATCCTCGACCCTGAGGAATTGCTTGCACGTACGACATTCTTAATTGGCGATGAGTTTGGATGCTATTACACGGCCATCTACATGCTAAATGTGACTGGTCAATGGGCAGAACTTCGAGAAGCCACTGGGGATGCTGGAAAAGTACTGCGTGAGAATAAGCATCGGCTCGATATTAACGGAAAAAATTCTGTTGCAAACGCTATTCGCATGAAGAAAATACTTGTTCTTCCTGAGCCTGGAAACGATATCATCCGAGTTGAGAATCCGCTGCTTCCATACACCCGCTCCCAGCTTGTTGTGCCTCTCGCCGTAGGTGAACGCATCATTGGTGCTTTGGAATTGCATTCCACCAAGGAAAACACATTCTCCATTCAAGATGTGGATACGTATCAAAACATGGCCAATCAAGTAGCCATCGCCATTGAAAACTCTCGTTTGTTCCGTGAAGCACAACAAAGTCTTGCTGAAATGAATGCAACCCAAAGACAATATTTACAAGGAGCATGGTCATCGCTTGCCTCCGAGCAAAATCTTGAATACGAATTGGGCGATGACGAAACAGCAGACAAAACGATTGACATTCCCCTCACACTTCGAGAACAGGTGATCGGTCAGATCAACCTCACCTCCACCGAAGAGTGGACCCCCGAACAAAAAAGTTTGATCGAAACCATTACAACACAGGCGGCCCTCGCATTGGAAAACGCGCGTCTCGTAGAGGAAAGTCAATCCATTGCAGCCCGTGAAAGACTCGCAAACGAGATCATCTCCAAGATATGGTCATCCACCAGCATGGACAGTATTCTTCAAACCGCTGTCCGCGAATTGGGACGCGCACTCGAAGCTTCAGAAGTAGATATTGAAGTTTCAATGGGTGGTAAAGATGAATAATCGCGTCAATCTTCAGCCAGATACAAACACTTCAGCAGCCTTCAACTACAAAGGCTGGCGTGAAAACTTTATCATTACCATTCTGCGAATCGCGTGTGTGCTGGGAATTGCGCTAATTATATTCTCCTACTCCACAGCCACTTTGTCGTCCAGATCATTGTTTATTTTCCTGTACATGGGTTTGCTGGCTATCACATTCCTGCGAGTTTCGTATACTGTTCGAGCAGGTGCATTAATCTTTATTACCTTCATAGTTGGCTTCAACATTCTCATTGCATGGGGCCCGCTCGTCGATGGAAGTTTATTCCTCCTAGCATCCGTCGTTTTGGCCGCATTGTTATTCGATATCAGAGCAGATTTGCTGATACTTGCGGCAAGCATGGTCACAATGATCGTACTTGTCATCCTTGGCCAGCTTGGTCTTTATCAACCGACAGCACCCAAAGCACCAAACGCATTAGCCACAGATTGGATCGTCTATGGCGCGGACTTTTTTATTGCGAGCCTTGTAATAACAGTTGCTATCAATCTATTCAAAAAAGAATTTTCACGCGTGATCCAACAAATGCAAAACACCTTCCAGGCTCTGACAGCCGAACGGGCAAAGTTGGAAGAAAGAGTGCAGGAACGTACGGAAGAATTGGAAAACAGGGCAAATCACCTGCGTGCATCCACCAGTATCGCACGTACGATGGCTGAGATTCAAAATGTTTCGGAACTATTAAATACAGTTGTTGAAGCAACTTCCGAACAATTTGGTTACTATCATGTTGGAATTTATTTATTAGACGAGCGCAGGAAAAACGCATTCCTGCAAGCTTCATCCTCCTTTGCAGGCAAACAGCTAATCGGCCAGGGACAGCGGATCGAGTCAGACAAACGAAACGCCATCAACATTGTTGTAGAGCAAAATCGGGCATATATGGCCACCGATATCAGCGGTTCAGTATTCATAAAAGAACCGAACTTTCCGATTACACGCTCACGCATGGTACTTCCCCTTTCTGTAAGAGGCGTCCCTATTGGAGTAATGGATATGCATTCGGATCAGATCCAGTCATTCGGCTCGCAGGATGCGGAAATCCTGCAATCCCTCGCGGACCTGATCGCCATTTCAATAGACAACGCCCGCTTGCTTAACGAGTCAAATGCGCTATTGGAACAAATCACCATATCCACATCTGCACAGACAGCTGAAACATGGTCAAAACATACTGGTCGTCAAACACCTGCCTATCAATATACTCCCGCAGGAGTAAGGCCAATTTTCGCCCAATCGAAACCAGAAGAAACAAAAGCTGGCAGTCTGCAAATCCCTCTCGTCCTGCACGGACAAAATATCGGCAATATCAAGCTTATTAGAAAAGGCGCATCCGTGAAATGGTCGGAGAAAGAGAAAAATCTCGTAGGCAAGATCGCGGACCAGATATCACTCGCCCTTGAAAACAGCCGTCTGGTGGACGAGGCACAAAAGAACGCCCAACGTGACCAAATGATCGCAAACATTTCTTCACGAGTACGAGAAACATTGGACGTTGAGTCTGTCATTCGCACAGCCACCATGGAATTAAGGAAAGCCTTTGATCTGAAAGAAGCTGAGATCAGCATTGGCTCCCCGCAAATTCAACCCGCAAGTGTTCGAAAGAACACCAGTTCTCTTAAATTAAAATAACAGGCATTTATATTATGTTATACACATCAATTACCCGAGGCAAATCGTGACCCAATTAAGAAGCCCACTCGTATGGCGGCTCATTCTTTGGCTTGTCCTTCTTTCGGTCGTCCCCCTTGCGATCGTTTATGCCTTCATGCAAAAAAATGTGCGTGATACATATGCCAATGCACAGCTTGAGATCCTAACCAACCAGGTCCGCATGTACTCGGCCCGTCTTGAAACCAACCCTGGAGAAGAACAAAGACTCACCGCTGCACTAACTAACATTACAGATGAAAGCACGTTTTTCCTGATCGGCTCCAACGGCAAATATATCGCCCACTCTGATCCATCAAAAGTTGGAATTGCAGCAATTGACGATCTTGGTGTAAGTCTTGCACGTCAACTGCTTACGAGCAGCAGTACAACGCTTGTAGATGAAACAAACCGCGTCCTGGTCGCATCCTACCGACAATCATTCAGCGATCCAGTCGCAGTCTCCATGATCAACCTCGACCAGAGGCTAGCCCCGCTTGAAGGCCTCACCAACACGGTCCTGCTCCAGGCAGGTATTGGCCTTCTTGTAGTTGCATTAGGCGGTGGAGTGGTGCTCCTTTTTTCACTTACCCCGGTCTTTCAACTTGGCGAATTCATAAAACAACTTGGTGAAAAAAACTTCCTCGCAACTTTGGATACCAAAAAATTCAAGGGCGAACTTGGCCTGCTTGCCAAAAGATTAATGGGGCTGTCCACCAGCATCCAATCCATGCTCTCCGATCTTGAGAATAGAGATATACAACGCACGAATGAGCTGGAACATCGCGCTGTGCAACTCAAAGCAGCGGCAGATGTTGGAAAAGCCATCACGTCCGTACGAAACCTGTCCGAATTGTTGCAACAAACAACAGTCTTGATCAACGAACGCTTCAACTACTATCATGTTGGCATCTTCCTTTTGGATGAACGAAAAGAGTACGCCGTTCTGAGCGCGTCCAATAGCGAAGGCGGAAGAAGCATGTTGGAAAAAAAGCATCAACTAAAAGTAGGCGAGACGGGCATTGTAGGATATGTGACTCAAAATGCAAAAGCCCGCATCGCGCTGGACGTTGGACAGGATGCGGTTTACTTTGACAATCCCGACCTTCCAGGCACCCGCTCCGAACTGGCACTTCCCCTCGTCGCCAGTGGACAGATCCTTGGCGCATTGGATGTACAAAGTACTCAATCACAAGCCTTCAGCGAAGAAGATGTTGCCACCCTGCAGATCCTCGCAGACCAGCTTGCAGTGGCAATTCAAAATGCCAATCTCTTCAATGAGAATGAAAAAGCACTTGAGGCCGCGCGCCAGGTATATGGTGATCTAAGCCGT
>JAVBXV010000142.1 GCA_030824405.1 Anaerolineales bacterium
ACACTTCGTATACTAAAGTTAACAAATTTGCAAGGTTTTTGAAATCCTTTACAGTTGACAAAATCTGGCAGTTAGGGGCGAAATTCAAAACAAAGGGATTGGATGATGTGGTTCTCCAGTAGAAAAAAGATGCCCGTTCAGGTATTTGCCCGTTCAAGTTGATGAAGTGTAAATAATTTCAAATAAGGCGAATTTTTTTTACCCAAATTTTTAAATAGATTTTTAAGTGGATGTTGATACGGATATATAAAAATAGATAGTAACCAGAAAATAAGCGGATTTTTTAAATTGCTTTCAAAAAGGGGATCTTGTCATTACTGGTAGAAAATTAAATGGGGTGCGTATTTTTTTAGAATTCCTTACTCATACTGCTTCAGTCACGAAGGCTCGGGCTTTTTTGCCAACAATGTGGTCAGAATTTTGTAATTCTGCCAGGAGCAAGAAGTATGGAAAGTATTGTGCAGCGATTTGCCAAAAAAATAAATATGTCTTTCGATGAGTTTATTGGCGAAATGCGAAAACGCGGGTGCAGTGAACCGACTGCAGTAAAAATATGGAATGGCACTTACGATGAATTTGATGAATTCAAGGATAACGATATCTTTCTAAGTAACCTGCGAAAAGCAGCCAATGTATTACGGGTGTCGACTGGAATGCTATTGTCAAAATAAATATTCAAGATGGTACTTTCCGTGGAGTCACTTGTATTTTTCACTTTCTGAAGAGAATTTCTCAAACAGGCAAGGAAGGCATAAATGGAACTTAGAGATTACCTCAACATTATTCTGCGCAGAAAATGGACGATCCTATTAACAGTAATCATCACAATGATCGTTGTTGTGATCGGTACCCAATTGCAGACACCCATGTACCAGGCATCAACGACTTTGCGGGTTGCTGTATCTGCTGGCGGTCCACAAAACTCTGCTGTGTACACATACAACGAACAGCTTATGAATACCTACGCTGAGATCGCGACCAGCAGGCCGGTCATGGAAGAACTGACGACCCGCCTTCAGATAAGCGAATTGCCGCTTATTAAAGCAGAGGTAATTCCAAATACCGAGTTGATCATCATTACTGCTGAAGACACAGATCCGAAGCTGGCAATGACGGTCAGTAATACTTTGGCTGATATTCTGATCATTCAAAGTGATCAACTTTATATGGGCGGGGCGAGAACTTCACAGGAAATCCTCGAAGAGCAGCTTGCTCAGGCTCAACTTGATGTTGAAAAAACACGACAGGACTATAAAAAACTTGTTGTTCAAACGCCTGCAGCTCCGAATGAAGTTGATGTTGCTGGACAATTATTCCTGTTAAAACAGAATAATTACGCCGCGTTGCTTTCTCAATACAACCAGGCTATGTTCCGTGAAGAAATACAAGCCAGCATGATCACCATGGTGGAACCCGCAATTGTGCCTGATGTTCCCTCGTCTCCACGCACTGTGTTGAATTATGGCCTGGGGTTGGTCGTTGGGCTGCTCGGAGGTTTGGGGCTCGCTTTTATTTTCGAGAATTTGGACACCAACCTTTACACCACGCGGGATATCGAATCCGCCACAAAGTTAAGCGCTTTTGCAAATATTCCCAACGCGAACAGGAAGCAGTTAATCGTCTCTAATAACGGTTCCTCTCCAATTGCAAAGGCTTTTCAGAATTTCGCCTCAAATATTTATCTGGATAACGGCCAGAAGTTAAAGAAGGTACTGCTGGTTACCAGTGCTGAGCCAGGACAGGGCACTTCAACAGTCGTCACTAATTTGGCGTATTCATTATCTGTATATGGGAAAAATGTTATTGCGGTCGACTGTAATGTGTATTCGCCAACATTACACACCTTGTTTGGTTTGCCGAATGAATACGGTTTAACAGATGTGTTGGAAAAGAAATTGGATCTGAAAAAAGCCATCCAGAAGAGTTCATATGAAGGCTTGAGCATCCTCAGCAGTGGGGCGCTCCCCGAACACCCATCCAGAATGCTGGGTACGCCTCAGATGGACGAGTTGATCCATACTTTGAGCCAACAATTCGACTACATACTACTGGATACCCCAGCCTACCCATCCATGGCTGGCATGCCTGCTCTTGTTCAGAATGCCGATGGCTTGATCCTCGTGGTGCGAAGAGCTCATGCTCAACGCGAAACAGTTCAATCCGTTGACAGGTTCCTGTCTGGAATTCAAGATAAATTCGTTGGTCTCGTTGTCAACCAGGCAGAGGATGCTAATAGCAAATATTTTTATCAGTATAAATAATACTGGTTCTAATCACAAATTCGGATGACGAGGAAGTTTTCTCTATTTGGCAACTCGGAATATTTGCCGCCGTGGTTGATCGGGAGGTGCGCATGGAAGAAGAAGCCAGTTTGAGTTGGGTCAGAAAATATGATCCGAACGCTTTATGCCTTGTGTCGAAAAACAAGGGTGTCTATTACCGCGTAAAGCGTATTGTTGACATTGTGGTAGCTTCTTTCCTATTAATAATACTTTCTCCTTTAATGCTATTAACCGCCATCTTGATCTATCTCTACTCACCGGGTCCGTTATTTTTTGTGCAGGAACGGGTGGGCGCAAAGAGATTGCAGTATGGAGATTATTCATACTGGAAACGAGTGAACTTTCGCTGCTACAAATTCAGGACAATGAAAGTCAACGCGGATCCTTCCATTCACAAGGCTTATATCAAGGCGTTGATCAATAATGACGAGGCGCAGATGACCGCCTTGCAAGGCGCGCCAACTCAACCGCGTAAGTTGGTTAATGATGCGAGGGTGATAAGCCCGGGTAAGTTTTTACGTAAATTAAGTCTTGATGAATTGCCTCAATTTTGGAATGTGCTGCGCGGCGATATGAGTCTGGTCGGACCCCGCCCGGCGATTCCCTACGAGGTGGAAATGTACAAACCCTGGCACTTGCGTCGTTTGGAAGTTCAACCTGGCATCACTGGCCTGCAGCAAGTTACAGCGCGTAATACCATTGATTTTGACCAGCAGGTTCTGCTCGATATTGAATATATTACTAACCAGTCGCTATGGCTTGATCTAAAGATCATATTGAAAACCCCGTTGACTGTTATTTCGACAACAGGGGCTTATTAACACAACCATTTGAGGAGGCTATCATGGGCGCAATAAAAGTAGGCATAATCGGGTTTGGCTACTGGGGACCTAACCTGACTCGAAATTTCTCGGAACTCCCCGGTTCAGAACTGGTTGCCATCGCAGATTTGAAAGAAGAGCGATTAAAACAGGCTCAAGCAAAATATCCGCACGTTGTTGCCAAACAGGAATATCGTGAGCTTTTCGATCTGGGACTGGATGCTGTTGTTATATCCACTCCCCCTGTAACCCATTACCAAATTGCCAAAGAGTGCCTGGAGCACGGCCTGAATGTGCTTGTCGAAAAGCCGATCACACTCAAGAGTGAAGATGCTGAAGAGCTTATCGAATTGGCTGCTGCGAAGGGGGTAACCTTGATGGTGGGGCATACCTTCGAATACAACTCGGCTGTGCATGCATTGAAGGAATATATTGATCGTGGAGAACTTGGGGAGATCTATTACCTGGATGCTGCACGCTTAAATCTGGGTTTGTTTCAACCGAATTCCAATGTGATGTGGGACCTGGCCCCGCATGATATTTCCATTCTCCTTTATTTGCTTGGGAAGAAACCCATCTCGGTCAGCGCTCATGGCATGCCTTGTGTCTATGATGGGATCTTTGATGTTGCCTACCTGGACCTGATCTTCCCAGATAAGATTTCGGCTCATATTCACGTGAGTTGGCTTGACCCGTGCAAAGTGAGGCGCATTACGGTCGTTGGCAGCAAGAAAATGGCGGTGTACAACGATATCGAAAGCGAGAACAAGATCAAAATTTACGACAAGGGGGTTAATCCGCCTGCTTATACCAATGGAAGCTTTGGCGATTTTCAATGCAGCTATCACTCCGGCGACATTACCATCCCGAATATTCGTTTTTCTGAGCCGTTGCGGCAGGAATGCCAGCATTTCATCGATAGTATTGTGAACCATACCGAACCACGTAGTTCCGGGCGTGATGGTTTACAGGTGATAAAGATCCTTGAGGCGGCTCAACATTCAATGTGCAATGGACAAACTTATGAGGTGATCACATGGTAACCGCTGATTTTGCTCGTATTGCTCCAGATGTAAAGCTCGGACGAGATGTCAAGATCTTCGCCTTTGTCAACCTGTATGGGTGCGAGATCGGAAGCGAAAGTAAAGTGGGGGCGTTTGTCGAGATCCAAAAAGGCGCGAAGATCGGCTGTCATGTAAAAATTTCCAGTCATACCTTCATTTGTGAGGGTGTCACTATTGAGGATGAGGTATTCATCGGTCATGGGGTTATGTTCATTAATGATAAATATCCCCGCGCCGCCACATCCACGGGACAACTCCAGACTGAGGCTGATTGGGCAATTACACCTACGCTGATCAAGCGTGGAGCATCCATTGGAAGTAATGCCACAATTCTGTGCGGTGTGACTGTTGGCGAAGGGGCGCTTGTAGGAGCGGGCAGTGTGGTCACACATGATGTGCCGGCGGGCGCAGTAGTGGCGGGCAATCCTGCCCACATAATCACGATCAAAGAATCGTACAAGTGAGGAGCCATGAATATTCCGTTGATAGATTTGACTACGCAATATAAGAACCTGCGCACTGAGATCAATGCTGCCATTCAGGCTGTGCTGGACCGGGGTGATTTTATCCTCGGGCAGGATGTAACAAAACTGGAAGAAGAGTTTGCCGCCTACTGCGGTACGAAATACGCTGTCGGCCTGGATAGCGGACTCTCTGCCCTTGAATTGAGCCTGCGGGCTTTTGACATTGGCTCTGGGCATGAGGTGATTCTCCCTGCTCATACGTTCACAGCCACTGCTGCTGCAATCACTTTTTCGGGGGCCACTCCCGTTTTTGTGGATGTTGATCCTGAAACCATGACCATCGATGTTAAAAAGATCGAGGTGGCAATTACTCCCCGCACCAAAGCCATTCTTCCTGTTCATTTGTATGGCTTGCCAGCAGATATGCATGCGATCTCTGCCATTGCGAAGAAACATAATCTGGTTGTGGTTGAAGATGCCTGTCAGGGACATGGCGCATACTATAAAGGCCAGCGAGCTGGCGCTTTGGGAGATGCAGCAGGCTTCAGTTTTTACCCGACCAAAAACCTTGGGGCATACGGCGATGCAGGCATGGTTACTACGAATGATGCCAAAGTTGCCGAGACGATCCGTGCATTACGCAACTGCGGACAGCGGGTGAAGAATGTCCATGAACTCGCTCCATTCAATCATCGCCTTGACAGCATACAGGCCGCGATTCTGCGCGTCAAACTTAAATACCTTGATGAGTGGATCGCTTCGCGCCGCAGACTGGCTTCGCTGTACAACAAATTGCTGAGTGGCTCAGATCTTGTGCTGCCTGCAGAATTGCCTGACTATCAGCATGTATACCATTTGTATGTGATCCGCTCAAAAAATAGGGATGCCCTGCAGTCCTATTTGAAGGATCATGGTGTTGGTACGGCCATTCATTATCCAACCCCTGTTCACCTGCAGCCATTCTACACAAAGGGTGAAGACAAACACGGACAGTTCCCCGTTGCGGAGCAGGCATGCAACGAAATTTTGTCCCTGCCCATGTATCCTGAATTGACCGAAGAACAAGTGGAAATTGTGGCTTCGGAGATCACGGGAATGATGGTATCCGCAGTTTGAGAAACCAGTATAAAAATATGGGGCTGTTGTGCCGCTTCGACATGACCGCCCCATAAATTCTAAATTCGTGAGCTTATGATTTTGCGCTGCAAACCATTGAAATGGAGACTGGTTTCATGTCTGCGATCTTTGCGAAACGGCTACCAAATCTAGTCCCATTTACTTTAGCCATTCTGGCGGGCCTCTTGATTGGAGGAATGGTTCTGCTTGGATTGCCGCTGAAATGGATGGCTGCCATTGTGTTGGTGATGGGGGTCGTCATTATCATGGCAATAGTTCACGATGTTGAACCCGTTTTACTTTTTGGACTGGCCTTTATCATTCCCTTGCATATTGGCACTGGTCTGCCGCCGATCATTTCCCGCTTCGATCATATCGGACAGTGGATGTCTTTCGATATTCAGTTGGTCGACATCCTGGCCCTTTTACTCCTCATATGTCGTTTGGTGCGATTGGCAGATCATCAGACTGAGATCCATTTTTACCCTTTGATCACCATTCCAGCTATCGCCTGGCTTTTGGCTGGCGCACTATCAGCATTAAGCGCCAGGGAAATGGATCTTGTGTGGATTCAAATGGGCGAAACGGCCAAACTTTTTTTGCTTTACATTGTCGTAGCCAATAGTATTCGAACCAAAACTGATATCAAGTGGTTGGTGTGGGCACTGCTTCTGGGGTTGCTGTTTCAAGGAGTGTTGGGGACCTATCAGGGAATCTTTGGACGACCTCTTGGCCTGTCCTTCCTTGGTGAACCGTCTCAATTGTATTTTGGAAGATCCCTGGGGACTGTTGGACACCCAAATAGTTATGCTGCGTACATGGCTACCACGCTGCCAATAGCATTTGCTGTGCTATTTCTAAATGTTCGATGGTTCTATAAAGCTTTAATTGGCATCATACTTTGTTTCGGCGCTTTGGGATTATTGTTCAGCCTCTCGCGAAGCGGCTGGCTTGGTTTTGTAGTTGCTTCAATTGCAATTATTGTGTTTGCTATTTATAGGCGACGCCAGAACTTTCATATTAATTTTGGGATGGCAGGCTCGCTTATTTTTCTCCTTCTCTTGCTGGCGCTTGTTCAACGAGAATTGATCATAGACCGCCTAACCTCCAGCCAGGCAAGTGCATCAGCGTACAGCCGAGTCACAATGGCTCAGGGTGCAATTGCCATGATCCAGGATTATCCAGTTATAGGCGTGGGGGCGAATAATTACTCTTTGTATATGCCAAAATATGATCCATTTGATTTCAAAAGGGAAAATCAAATTGTGATCGTCCATAATGTCTATCTGCTTACCGCCGCTGAAACGGGACTTATCGGGTTGGCCGCCTTTTTGTGGTTTCTGGCGAGTTTGTTCATCCAGTCCATGCGAGTTACCAACCGTGCGGCGGATGATATTGTATGGTTGGCGGGTGTTGGAGTTTTTTCCGCCTTCGCGGCATTGTCTGTGCATGGCCTTGTAGAGTATGACATGCTCGCCAATGTGATTGTATTCAGATCATTCTGGCTGTTTGCTGCGATCATGGCTGGCTTAAGTGAAAACCTGAAACGTGAACGAAGCGATCTTTCGCAAGTTGAGAGTGGGGGATTGCATGCTTGAATCTTTTTCAAAATTTCTACCTTCTTCCGTCCTGCGGTTGATCAACCAGCGTTCTGGTTTTCGAAAGATCATCATCAATACAGGTTGGTTGTTTGCAGATCAAGGGTTGACGATGGTGGTCGGTTTTTTGGTGGGAGCCTGGGTGGCTCGCTACCTTGGACCAGCACAGTACGGTATCTATAATTACGCGCTCGCCATTGTTGCATTATTCTCGCCTTTGGTGGCATTGGGGTTAAAAGACATCGTTATCCGCGATATTGTCCGCAAACCAGAGGACAAAGACGAACTACTGGGCGCCGCATTTGGCCTCAAGTTTGCAGGGAGTTTGCTGGCACTGGGATTGGCAATTGGGATCGGCCAGATCACCCAGCCAGATGATGCGCTCACACGCTTCCTTATTGCCATTATGGCTGGGCAATTTGTTTTCGCGGCACTTAATGAAACTCTGGATTGTTGGTTTCAATCACAGGTTCAGGCAAAGTACACCGTCTGGGCCAAGAACATCGGCGCGCTCCTTATTGCGGCAGTCAAGATCGGTCTCATTCTATACAAGGCGCCTCTTATTGCTTTCGCGTGGGCGGCTTTGTGTCAGGTGTTTATATTCACGATCGTATTGGCTGCATTCCATCGCGCCAGTCAACAGAGATTGGCTGCCTGGCAGCTCAGCTTTCTCCGTGCGAAGAGTTTGCTCGCCAATAGCTGGCCTTTGATCTTGTCTGATCTGGCGATCATGATCTATCTGAGAATTGGGCAGGTGATGCTGGGAAACATGGCTGATAAGGAAGCGCTGGGACTTTATTCAGCCGCCACTCGGCTTTCTGAGCTTTGGTATTTCATTCCCATGGCTATTTCCTCATCTGTTTTCCCTGCAATTATCCGTTCTCGTGAAACGCAAAGCAAAAAAAATTATTATGGGCGCATGCAGGTCTTTTACGATGTCATGTCTTTGACCGCTTATTGTATTGTGATCCCGCTTGTACTCCTGGGCCCAACATTGGTCAACATATTATTTGGTGCCGAATATGCCCAGGCAGGGCTCATCTTGCGAGTTCACGCATGGTCATTCTTGTTTGTATCGCTTGGCGTTGCACGCAGCAGGTGGCTGATCGGTGAGAATATGATCCGCTTTGATATGTTCGCCACGATATTGGGGGCCGTTGTAAATATTGTGATGAACTACTTCCTGATTCCACGCTATGGGGGCATGGGAACAGCCTGGGCGGCTCTGATTTCGTATGCGGTCTCTGGCTATGTGTCAGGTGCGCTGGCCATGGGGGTCAGGCCAGCTTTGAAACAGCAGAGCCTTTCATTATTAGTACCGTTTCGATTGCCGTCTTTTATACATTCTGTTCAAGAGTTGCTCAACCGCAGGGAGGGAGAATAAATGAATATACAGGTAAAGGAAGTGGTTAAGAAAATTGCTCCTAACTGGCTGGTGGGACGTGCCCGCTCGATAGTGACTCGTTATCGGTATTGGAAATCCAAAAGATATGTTGGCAGGCTTCTTGAAACAGAAAAAAATATTTGTCTGGAAATTGGAGCCGAGAAAAAGAGAAGCGGCTGGCATACATTGGATATCAATCCTTACTGTGATATTTGCTGGGACTTAATGAAAGGGTTGCCCTTTCCTGATAACAGCGTTCAAAAAATATATTCATCGCATGTTCTGGAGCACTTCTCGTATTCAGACCTGGTCAAGTTATTGGAAGAATGCCTGCGGGTGTTGGCGCCGAATGGAACTTTTTCTGTGTGTATTCCCGATGCGAGTATCTATATATCCGCCTATGTCAACGGCAGGGATCTGGACCCAGCACAATTCCCTTTGTATGAAGCGGCTTTCCATGGAAACTCCAAAATTGATTATGTAAATTACATCGCATATATGGATGGTCATCATAAGCACATGTTTGACAAGGATAATATCCTGTCTATCTTGAGGAATGTCGGTTTTTCCAGCTGTCGATCAAGAGAATTCGATGCGGCGCTGGACTTGGATGAAAGAAAGCACGAATCGATCTACGCCATCGCCGAGAAATAAAATTTCTGCACGATCAATGAGTTTGTAGAATGAGATTCCTGATCATTAATACCGATTACCCACAGTTCTCAGAATGGCTCTACGCTCAACATCCAGGGTTGGCGCAAGAGACCTATGATGAGCAGATGCGGGTGCGCATGGAAAGTTTGTTTGGTGATGCAGACTTTTACTCAAGCAACCTGCTCAAACTTGGACATCAAGCGTACGATCTCCGCCCCAACGTGGAGTGGATGCAAAAGGCGTGGGCGCAGGAACATGGCATTCTTGTTGAACAGCCGATCCCAGCACAGCAGCGCGGAAGATCGATTCTAAAAAGGATAGCCAATCAAACACCGCTGAAGTACTTGAAGCCTCTTTTCCGCCCGCTTCTGCGTTCGATCGATCAACAACAGCCCTGGTTCCATGATGTCCTCGCGGCGCAAATTAAATACTATAAGCCTGATGTCGTGTTCAATCTGGCGATGGATAGTATCTCCACCACCTTCTTGCAGGAAATGAAAGAGTACATGGGCTTATTGATCGGTTGCAGCGAGCCGCCCGTTCTATTAAATAAACAGGATTGGCGAGTCTATGATCTGATCGCGGCGCCCTCAGAAGGGATGTTTGATTATTTCAATAAGCTTGGGTTGAAAACAGAGTTGCTGAGATTCGGTTTTGAGTCCAGTGTATTGTTGTCACTCGATCAGAACTCCCAAAAATCCATCCCCGCCTCTTTCGTGGGATCGATAGGGTCGATCCATTTGGAGCGCCTTAAGGTGCTTGAAACTCTTTGTGCAAAACTCGGTGAAAAGATGTGTGTGTGGGCACCTTCTGCCGATCACCTGCAAGCGGCGTCTTCCATTCGCAAACGATATCAAGGTCCTGCTTTTGGATGCGCTTCCTATCAAATTTTGTCCGCTTCAAAAATTACTGTCAATTGCCATATTAATGTTGCGGGACAATTTGCAGACAATATGCGCTTGTTTGAGGCCACAGGCATGGGCACTATGCTCATTACGGATTGGAAAGTAAACCTACATAAAATGTTCGAGCCAGGGAAGGAAGTAATCACATATCGTACTGCCGAAGAATGTGCCGAACTTGTTCATTATTATCTGGAACATGATACAGAGCGTGAAGAGATCGCGCGTGCGGGGCAGGAACGAACTTTGCGAGAACATACGTATTACCACCGCGTGCAAGAGTTGGATAACTTCCTCGGTAAATATCTTTGAAGGAGTAATGAGATTGCGCGGCATCAATAGGTTGCGTCGGATTGCTCGGAATATCAGGAACAAATTTGTGTCATCAAAGGCACTTATTTTGGTTTACCACCGAGTAAATGAAGTGATGACAGATCCTCAATTACTTTGTGTGTCTCCAAAAAACTTCGCCGAACAATTGGATGTACTTCAGAAAAATTATAGACCGATGAGACTTCAACATCTGGCGCAGACTTTTCAAGACCGCTTCGTTCCCCGCCGCATGGTGGCCGTCACCTTCGACGATGGCTACGCTGATAATTTGTACAAGGCCAAACCGTTGTTGGAGCATTACGAAATACCAGCCACCGTCTTCGTGACCACGGGATATGTTGGAGAGCGGCGTGAGTTTTTATGGGATGAACTGGACAGACTTTTATTACAGCCTGGAACATTGCCAGAAAAGCTTACTCTGGAAATAAATGGAAAGATGCATGAATGGAATCTGGGCTCGGCAACTCATTACAGCCAGGATGTCTATCAATATCATCGAAACTGGAATGTTCTGGATGGGACAGACTCTGGTCAGCGCCAGAATCTCTATCGTTCGCTTTGTGCGCTATTGAACCCCCTGCCTGTTGAGGAGATACAAAAAGTTTTGGGTGATTTGAGACTATGGGCCAATACACGCCCAATGGGACGCCTGTCTCACCGCATCCTTATGGATGAGGAAGTATCCCAGTTGGATGCAAGTGATTTTGTCGAAGTTGGTTCTCATACAGTCAGCCATCCAAATCTTTCAACCCTGCCTGTCGATGTTCAGCAAACTGAGATCAAAAAAAGTAAACAATATCTGGAAGATATTGTTGGGCATCCAGTGACAACCTTCTCATACCCGTATGGTTCACAAGCAGACTATACAGCAAAGACGGTCAAGATTGTGCAGGAGAGTGGGTTTGCGTGCGCTTGCTCCAACTTTGCAGATGTAGTTTGGCGAGGTAGCGACCGTTTTCAGTTACCCCGCGTTTTGGTGCGCAACTGGGATGGGGATGAATTTGCCAAACAACTTGGGATATGGCTCCATGAGTAAGAGCCTATTATGCATTCTTCAGGTCAACAAGACCGATATTAGCGGCGGCGCTGAAAAGATTTCATGGAATCTGTTTCAGGCTTTTAGCGCACGTGGACTTGGATCGTGGCTGGCTGTTGGAAGTAAACGAAGCGATGACCCGCATGTTCTCGTGATTCCGCTTGTGGCTCAGGGTAATGATTCTGGCGGGTGGTCACGCAGATGGCTCACGATGGCGAACAAATATTCGTACCTGGTAAAAAAAGTTCGTGGCGCATGGAAGATGCGGAATTTTCTGCGCATGATCGCACACCCACGATCGTTTTTGGAAATCCAACGTGGACATGAAGACTTTGATTTTCCAGGCTCCTGGCATACTTTGAAAATTCCAAGTGAGCGCCCTGACATCGTCCATTGCCATAATCTTCACGGAGGTTATTTTGACTTGCGGGCGCTGCCCAGTCTCAGCCATGAGGTACCAACGATATTGACCATGCATGATGCCTGGTTGCTGAGTGGTCATTGCGCACACTCGTTTGATTGTGAAAAGTGGAAGACTGGCTGCGGCTTGTGCCCAGACTTAAGTATCTATCCAGCCATCAAGCGTGATGCCACTGCCTATAACTGGCGGCGAAAAAAGGCTATCTACGCAAGTAGTCGGTTGTATGTCTCCACACCGTCAGAGTGGCTGATGCGTAAAGTGGAGCAATCCATTCTGGCCGCGGGGATCTTAGAAGCGCGTGTCATCCCCAATGGTGTCGACCTGGCTGTTTTCCATCCAGAAGATCAAATTAAAGCGCGCGCAGAATTAGGCATCCCGCAAGATGCCAGAATACTTTTGTTTGTTGGCAACACCACGCAAAGCAATTTGTGGAAAGACTATGCTACGTTGGAATCTGCATTTAAAAAAGTGATCGAACATTTGCCGACCGAACGAATTATTTTGATCTGTCTCGGCGAGGAACGATCCCCGCAGCGCATTGGGCAGGCAGAGGTGCAATTCGTTGGCTTTCAGAATCAATCAGAAGTGGTTGCTCGTTTTTATCAGGCGGCTGATGTTTATGTGCATGCGTCCAAAGTGGATACGTTTCCGAACACGGTTTTGGAAGCTCTCGCTTGCGGCACACCAGTTGTGGCAACAAATGTGGGGGGCATCCCTGAGCAGATCAAGAATGGAGAGACGGGATTTCTTGTGCCTCCAAAAGATGTGGATGCAATGACAACCAGCATCATGACGCTGTTGACCAATGATGAGCTGCGCCGTAAATTCAGTATTGCCGCGGCTCAAGATGTGCGCGAACGATTTGACCTTGCTCATCAGGTGAATGCATATCTTGAATGGTATCGTGCGATCGATGAATGTACGGATCAAAAAGAAAGACTGGAAATATAAAAATGCATGTAGGTTTGGTGGCATTGGGCGATACAGCTTATACACTTGATCTGGCGAATCTGCTTCATGATGCAGGTTTATCTGTAAGCTTGTATTTGTCTTATGAACACACCGTTCTGGAAGTGGGCGCTCGTGATAGGCCTGTGGAGCGTTTATACGAACTTGGACTTTTACCTTCAGAATGCAAAGTGCATTTGGTACGGCCGCCGCTGAAGCGGAATCTATTTTCTGTTCTTCTGTTTTACCGTTTGAGCAAAACCATAAGAAATGATGACGTAGATGTGGTGCATATTCTGGCTGGTCCGCACGAATTATGGCTTGCAATACTTTCCTGGTTCTTGCGCGCCATACCTGTGATAGGCACCATGATCGTGCCTCAGCCCAATATGGGACAGAATATCCCGCCATTTCTCAGCAGGTTGATCAATAGGATTCTTGCCCGCGGTTCTGATATGGTGATCGTGAATGGTAAAGATCAAATTGATTTAGTGCAGAAGTTGTATGGAATGCCAGCCAACAAAATAGTTTTTGTACCGCTCAATGCACGTACGATCGGTATCAATCAACCTGTGCAACGAAATATTGAGGAACCCGCTACGATTCTCTTTTTTGGCGCAGCACGCCTTCATAAGGGATTGGAATATCTTGTGCGAGCCCAGCCTATTGTTTCGAGTCGAGTTCCGTCTGCGCGCATCTTGATCTCGTCGCGCGGTGAGGAATTGCAGCGCTGCCGTCAGATGATTGTGGATGGCAGTAAGTTTGAAATTCATGAAGATTATATTTCGGTCGAAGGAATGGCAGATTTATTTCAGAGGGCATCTTTGGTGGTTTTGCCTTATTTGTCTGCATCAACGAGCGGGGTGTTGATGATCGCCTATAGTTTTGGAAAACCAGTCGTGGCTACAAAAGTTGGCTGTTTGCCCGAATATGTGCAGGACCATGTTACTGGTTTGCTTGTGGACCCCGCCAATGTAGAACAACTGGCCGAGGCGATTATCTGTCTGCTCTCTGACGACTCTTTGCGCCATCGCATGGGTGAGAATGCCAGAAAATGGGTGTTGATGAATAATAAAGATGTTGCAGGGCAGACGATAAAAACGTATGAAAAGGCGATGGCAATTCACGCATCCTTGTAAGGTGTGCGTTTTGATAGTTTGTGATGAGGAGACAAGCCATGAAATTTCCTTTGATGAGTGTGCTCATCGTCACTTGGAATCGAAGAGAAGATATTCTGGAAACTGTCCGCTCTGTTTATGAACAGAGCTATAAAAACTTTGAGATCGTTGTTGTTGATAATGGTTCGGTCGACGGTACGGTGGAAGCCTTACGCCAGGCTTACCCTGCGGTCAAACTTGTGGAGCTTGAGAAGAATGTTGGTATTTCTGCTGGACGCAATGCTGGAATTAAGCTAGCTGCAGGTGAAATAATTTTATGTCTCGATAGTGATGCCAGCCCGGCAGTAGATGCGCTGACAAATATCGTACGCAAATTCCAGTCCGCGCCAGAGGTTGGTGTGATCAACAGCAAGATCGTGGACGCCGCTACAAAAGAGATCGGCGATGCTGGCTGGGTTTATTCTGAGAAGGGAAAAATTGACCAGGATTCTGAATTTCTGAGTTACAGCTTTTCTGAGGGCGGAGCTGCCATCCGAAGAGAGGTCTTGGACAAGGTGGGACTGTTTTGGGATCGGTTGTTCTTCGGCAGTGAAGGCACAGAGCTCAGTTTAAGAGTTTTGGATGCAGGTTATAAAATTCTTTATTACCCATCGTCACTGGTCTACCATAGAGCCTCGCCACGATCGCGAATTGGTGGCGGTGAACGTGAATATCTTTTCTTTAAGAATACTTTATATATTTATCTGGTGCGTTTCCCATGGTGGATGTTTATATTTTTTGCCTCTTTAAAAATTGGAGCGGCTTTATTACGTGGAATCAAGCATGGATATCTGGGGCGGATCCTGCGGGGTTTGGCAGAATTAATTATAGAGATGCCTTCTCTGTTGAAGGAAAGAAAGCCCATTAAAACTGAAACTGCCATGCGTTATCTGAAGCTGCAGCGGGAGCATGGTCAACTAAGCTGGAATCTGTTGACCTGGCTTCGAGTTAAAACTTAATCCAATGAACAGTGAGCACTTTGCTGGTTTCAATCAACAAGGTGTTGGCCAAACACATTACAAGGAGTTTGACATGGATAATCCGGTGTTTATAGTGGGTCTGCCGCGCACGGGAAGCACGTTGTGGTTGAATTTGGTTTCGAAAAATCCTGAGATATTTGGCATAGGTGAGTTGCTTTTCTTAACACCTCCCTGGCGTAAAGATTTTCGATATTTCCTGAAAAATAGTGTGGGCGATTTATCAAAGGAAGAAAATATCAGAAAAATGATCGAGCTGATGTTTTCAGGAAATATGACACAGGGAATTACAGCTTCCTTCTGGCAATACGAAGCCAAAAAATTTGATACCCCAGATCTAAAAGAAAGTATTTATCGTCGAGTTCTGGAATCGGATAAATCACTGTCAAGCATTTTCAGGGCATTCATCGAGGAAATTTCCAGCAAAAATGGTTTTGATAGATGTTGTGTGAAATTCCCTGTGTTCGTGAACTATATTCCTGAATTATTGAAGTGGTATCCGAATTGTAAAATAATCCATATTACAAGGGATCCAAGAGCCATAGCGGTATCCAGGGCGGGATTTCACGGCGAGAAGAAAATAAAAAATAGGGAATTAATGATGTTGTTCGCCATGGCGCAATATATATGGACTTCAAAATTGCACTTTAAATATAGGAAGATCAACAATTACGCTCTTTTTCGATATGAAGACTTGTTGGCCAGTCCGGAGAAAACGATCAGGCGATTGTGTGATTTTGCCGAGATCGATTTTGATCCACAGATGCTGACCCCTCAGGAAGGGCAGGCATCCAGTATTACTGGTAAAAAGTCAACAGGGTTTAATGGAGAATCCGCCTATCTCTGGAAAGATGTCATCACCCCCATGGAGGAGAAAATAATTACCGCGTTTACTGTCAAAAGTATGAAAAGATTCGGATATGACGGCGGCATGGTTTCTGGATAAGTAGCTGAGAATAACGGAAGGCCTACTCTACGCATGGATGGCAAACGATGATCGGCATTATTTGTCGCGATGATGAAAGAAATATCGCCAGGGAGTTCTTTGAGCTATTCAAAACCCCTTGGGAATTCTACGATTCCAAACATGTTTATGACGTGGTTGTTTCCACGCAAGAGGGGATTTCAGAAAGTAACGCCAGACTCATGCTTCTTTATTCTTCAAAGACTAATCAGGTGGATGTGGATTGTTCGATAAAGGTGGAATCGTCCAGTTGTACCCATGTCATCGATTCAAACAATGAGCAACTGCCAATTTACGGAGATATGGTGAATCTATATGGAGATTACCTGCCATTGCTTCACACAGTACCTGATTCTAAAGTTGCGGCAGTTAGATTTATCGAACACCAAACTGAGATCATCCGTGTTGGCTTTGACCTCTTTGCTGAGATCGCTTTCCTTCTTGATGAGGGACAGCCTGTTGGGAATGCCTTTATCCCAACGCTTGACTTGCATATTTCAATGTTGAGAAACTGGATCGTCTCAACGGGAATTCCCTTGGTTGAGATTCCCGCTGTCCCATTTGGATATAAGTTTTTTGCCAGCCTTACTCATGATGTTGATTTTGTTGGTATTCGCAGGCATAAATTTGATCACACGATGTGGGGATTTATCTACCGCGCTGTTGTCGGTTCGGCTGCCGCTTTTTTGCGTGGCAGAATTCGATTTGCAAAACTGTGGGCAAATTGGATGGCTGTACTTAAATTGCCGTTTGTCTTCGCTGGCATCGCTGATGATTTTTGGGAGCACTTTGATAAATATACTGACATCGAAAATGGACTGAGTTCGACATTTTTCCTGATCCCTTTTAAGAATCAGACAGGAAGCCATGTAAGTAATAAAGATCTTTATAAAAGGGCTGTCAAATATGATGTTGGGGATATTGGGGAACAGATCAAGCATTTGATGAAGCTTGGTTTTGAGATCGGCCTGCATGGGATAGATGCCTGGGGTAGCGCAGACAAAGGATCTCGCGAGATGAAGCGAGTTGTTGAGGTCACGGGTCAAAAAGAAATTGGTGTTCGGATGCACTGGCTTTGCTATGACCATCAATCTCCTTTTTTACTTGAACAGACAGGCTTTGGATATGATGCCACGCTTGGCTATAACGAAACGATCGGTTTTAGGAATGGAACAGTACAGGTTTTCCAACCCATTGGTGTGGATAGATTGCTGGAAATTCCACTTAACATTCAAGATACTGCATTGTTTTTCCCGGGGCGCCTGAATTTAAGGGATGCGGACGCCGCTCAGTTATGTAACAAACTCATCGATTCTGCTGGCCTCCATGGCGGTGTTTTGACAGCATCATGGCATGAACGTAGTTTGGAGCCAGAGAGATTGTGGGGTGATTTCTACAAATGGTTGCTTGAAGAGTTTCAGGCTCGTGGTGCATGGATCGGTAACGCCAGCCAGGCTGTGGCGTGGTTTCGACACAGGCGTTCAGTTGCGTTCAAAGAATGCAATTTGGCAGATGGCAAATTTGTAATTGGTCTTGTGGGTGATGCGTTTGCTTCTGATCCCAAGCTGTTCTTTAGGCTTCATCTTCCTTCTCGACCTGCAGGATCATTAACTGCGGATTATAAGGATAATTTTATCGACATTCCATGGAATGGAGAGGCGTACCTGGAAATTCCTGTCCATGAAAAGGAGAGTGAGTAATGGCGCGTGTCTGTATGGTTGCATATACACATTATCAATTCGATTCAAGAGTGCGAAGGGAGGCGGAGGCTCTTGTCCAACGAGGCGATAGTGTGGACTTCATATGTTTGGAAGACGACAACGGGGAAAATCCTGAATACCATAATGGTGTCAGGTTGATCAAGATATCCTCCAAACGGTATCGCGGTTCAGATGCGAGGATGTATCTGACTTCGTATTTGTATTTTTTCATGGCCGTTACATTTAAACTGGCAGGCTTGCAATTGAAGAATTCCTATCAGGTTATTCAAGTTCATACCATGCCAGATTTTATGGTCTTCGTGGCAATTCTCCCCAAACTGTTGGGCGCAAAAGTTGTGTTGGATGTTCACGATCTCATGCCAGAACTTTATCAATCCAAGTTTGGATTTTCCGAGACACATTTTTTGATCCGTTTTATCACATGGATCGAACGCATCAGCATTGGTTTTGCCAATCGGGCAATTGCGGTTCATAAGCCGCATCTTGATGCTTTGTGCCATCACGGCAATCCAGCCGAAAAATTTACCTTGCTGCTCAACTTGCCAGACATGAAAATATTTGGCAATGGAGTTGATGATCTGCCTGAAACCAAAACAAGTTTCGATCTGATCTACCACGGCACGGTTTCAAGGCGGCATGGATTGGAAATTGCCATACAGGCAGTTTTGGCTTTGCGGGAAAAAATTAAGGGATTGAGACTAAGCATCATTGGAGAAGGCGATGATATTTCCCGCCTGACCCATATGGTTGAGGAGTTGAATATTCTTGACCATGTTCATATAAGAAAGAGCGTACCTTTGGATGAACTCGTCGGCCAGATAAAAAGCGCAGACGTTGGGGTCATTCCCCTTTTGTATGATGATTTCACGAAATACATGCTGCCAGTGAAACTGCTCGAATATGTTGCCCTCGAGATCCCTGTGATCTGCACAAGAACTGAGACCATCGAAACTTATTTTGATAACTCAATGATCCAGTACTTCTCTTCTGGGAGCGCAACCGAACTCGCTGACGACATACTTTTTCTGTATCAAAACCCAGATCGAAGAAGAGACCTTGTTGCAAATGCCTCCAAATTCAATAAAGTTTACAACTGGGAGAAGCAGAAGCAATCCTATTATCAATTGATCGATGCTTTACTTGAAAAGTAGTGTCGTGAAATATTGTTTTTCAAAAACATACTGAACATAAAAAGGAGACATATCAAATGAAAAACTCAATTCTGGTGGTTGGCCTTGGAGAGATCGGTAAGCCTTTGATGGAAATTATCGAAGAGCGCTTTGATGTGGTGGGCATTGATATTGCGCCAGTTGAATTCCATGGAAAGTGCGATGTTCTGCATATCTGTTTCCCCTTCCAGATCCCCGATTTTGTCGGCGTATGCGTTGAATACATTAATAAATATCAACCGCAACTGACAGTGATCAATAGCACCGTCACTCCTGGTACGACACGGGCCGTATTTGAAAGAACTGGCAAAGCCATTGCATATAGTCCCGTGCGCGGCAAGCATATCAAAATGAAACAGGAGTTGCTGCATTATGCCAAATTTGTAGGCGGCATAGATGAAGAGAGCGGCAGAAAAGTCGCAGAACATTTCGAATCTGTGGGAATGAAAGTCAGGATCCTTTCCTCTCCAGAAGCAACTGAACTGGCGAAGCTGACAGAGACAACTTATTTTGGTGTGCTGATCGCCTGGGCACAGGAAGTTGAAAGATACTGCGATCAATTATCAGTTAACTATGATGAGATCGTGTCCTTTTACGATGAGATCGGATATCTGCCGCCTGTAAAATTCTTCCCGGGAATTATCGGCGGACATTGCGTCATGCCGAATATTGAAATATTAAGATCAGTCTTTGATTCCAAAATATTGGAGGCCATTGATGATTCAAATGTCTTGAAGGAAAAAAGAGAAGCCAAAACAGAAGTGACCGTTCCGTAAAGCGGCTGTGATATGTTTTTGTGTTTGGGGTTGACCGCGTATGGATCAAGAACAACAGAGCCCTAAAGACAGGGCATGTGAGATTCGATCAAATGAGCGCGTCAAAACTGGAATTTGTGGATCACTCAGATAATGCCTGGCAGGCTCTTGTCGCAACATGCGGCCAAGCCAATATTTTCCACCATGCGGCCTGGTCAGGGTTGATGCAAGAGTGTTATGGATACCGTCCCTTTGTTGCTGTGGTGCGGGATGCAAACGGAAATATTTGTGCAGGCCTGCCAATGATGGAAGTCAACGGTAAGTTGCCTCATCGTCGCTGGGTCTCTATTCCTTTCAGCGATCATTGTGCGCCTCTTTCTCACGATCTGGCTGCTTTAAAAAAACTGACAGAGGCTCTCACTTCCAGGGCATACGAACCAGGCTCTCCGAAAATGGAATTGCGTTGGAAACTGCCCGCTCAACCCGAGACCCAGTATTCTTGTGAACATGTTCTTCATACACTTCAACTCGATCGGGCAATCGAGAAAGTGGCAGAGCAGATCCACCATTCACATTTGCGTAATATAAAAACTGCCCAAACTCATGGCGTGCAGATCAAGGTGGGGAAGAACTTGGAAGATATGCGGGCATTCTACTCCCTGCATCTGCAAACAAGGCACAGACAGGGTGTTCCGATTCAACCCTATCATTATTTTGAACTGCTGCACAAAAGATTGATCGAACAAGGGTTGGGCTTTGTTCTGCTTGCCTACGAAAATGGGAGATGCCTGGCGGGCGCGGTCTTTCTGCATTGGAACCATATGCTCACATACAAGTATGGAGCATCGACAGCAGAGGATCTGCACCTGCGCCCCAATCACCTGATTTTCTGGAACGCCATTCGATGGGGCTGTGATAACGGTTTTACCAGCCTGGATCTTGGAAGAACTTCGATCGATAACAACGGGTTACGCGATTTTAAGAGTCGTTGGGGTGCTCAGGAAATACCGTTGATCTATACCAGCCTTGCTTGCGGACCCAAACAAGCGCCCAACGGCCATTTATTGGAAATGATGCACGTGATCATACGAAGATCACCCGCCTGGGTATGCAGACTCAGCGGCGAAATCCTATATAGGCATTTTGGATAATTACCATGACATCTACCCTTTGGACGGCAAACACACCACAAAAATTTTGGCTCTGTACTCCAGACCCGTCAGCCAAGATATGGAATTTAGCCATCCAAAATGCGATTCCCATCCTTGGCTTTCCTGCTGAAATAAAAAATATCCAAGATGTATTGGAATATGCATTGGGCGAAGCACGGTTTGGTAAAAACCGTTACAAGATAGGATTGTTCAGAAGCATCTATTATTTACTAAAACCCTTTCTTCCCAGGTCGATGATCATTCGGATGCGTCAGAAATATAACTTCTTCTTGAATGGCGGGTCGGCCATGGACTGGCCGATTGAATCGCGCTATGTGAAATTCCAATGGGAAATACTTCGCCAGGTGTTGCTTTTATCTGAAAAGGAAGAAATTGTATTCAGGTATTTTTGGCCTGAGGGGAAAAGATATGCTTTTGTCCTGACGCACGATATCGAGAGCGCCAAAGGCCAGTGTCTTGCGTCAGGTTTGGCCGACATGGAAGAAGCGCTTGGTTTTCGTTCGATGTTCAATTTTGTTCCTGAGGTCTACCCTGTTGACTGGGGATTGGTGCGTGATCTGCGAGAGCGCGGATTTGAGATCGGCGTGCATGGGCTAAAGCATGACAGCAAGATGTTCGATACCTATGATCGATTTACGCAGCGTTCTGTACGTATTAACCAGTATCTGCATGAGTTTCATGCACATGGATTCCGCGCTCCTCTCACGATCCGCAACCCTGATTGGATGCAGTTACTGGACATGGAATATGACCTGTCGTTTTTCGATACCGACCCCTATGAGCCCATGCCAGGCGGGGTAATGAGTATTTGGCCATTTACAACAGGCCGCTTCATTGAATTACCCTATACTCTTCCTCAAGATTGCACATTGTATGAAATCATGCGCGAGACCTCGCCACAGATATGGTTTGAAAAAATCGAGTTCATCGAAAAATATTATGGGATGGCGCTGGTGAATGTCCATCCAGACTATTCGGGCGAGGGCCATGTCAAGGAAATTTACCGAACATTTTTGGGCGCGATGCGAGCGCGCACGGAATACTGGCATGCGTTGCCGCAGGAAGTCGTATCCTGGTGGAAGAATCGCAGTGATTGCGAAACGCACCTTGTTGATCGATCATTTATGATGGCATACGCTTCTCTGGACGTGGACCATACCAGCATTCTGATTTCCAACAGAGAATCAAGCGTGATTAAGATGGAGTAATTAAACAATGCTTACATCGATAAAGATCGTATTTCATCAAGTGATTGAAACATTGGCGGAACATGGTGTGAAAGGTATCTTTCACCCACGAGTTTTCTGGAATAGACGGGCCATCCCCGTGGAAATGGATCTCCTGACGGTCAACCTTCCTCTTGCTGGTCAATTGAATAACGCTGAGTTTAAGTTTTTTGAAATAACGATGGATGATCTGCGATCTGGGAAATGGACCTTTGCCGTTCCGAGCCGCGGATTGAAGGCTGTGCGTAATCTTAAGCGAGGTTATCGTGGTTTTGTTGTCGCGAAGGATTCCACCATTGTAGGAGATCTCTGGTGTATTGCACCGCGAAAAGGTGGGAAACCTATTTATCATCCTGATCTTCGCATGTTGGATATCGTCTGTGGAATAGAAGATGCATACGCCTTCGACATGTTGATCCCCTCGACATATCGGGGAAAGAATCTCGCGGTCCCGCTCCAAAAAACACTCCAGTCGGCATTGAAGATGGAAGGATATCAGCGGGTGTATGGATATTTTTGGGAAGACAACCTTCCCGCACTATGGATGCACCGCATGCTCAAATTCAAGGAACTTCCAAAAAGACGTGTATCCAGATTCTTTTTTCTTGTGAGATCCCAAAAGGAGGTCGTATGAGTACGAGTGACAGCATCAGAGATTTTATTACTGGGGAGATCCTGCATGGAACCCTCAAGGATCCTTTGAACGATCAAGACCCGCTCATTGAATCGGGAATTATTGACTCAATGGGTGTCATGACCCTTTTGGCATTTCTTGAAGAACAATTCTCAATTCAGATCCCTGGCGATGAACTTCTGCCAGAGAATTTTGAATCCATCTCCACCATCACCACTCTTGTTGACCGCCATCTGGTTCGGTAACGGAGGTGCGAAATGAATTTCGCATTTACTGAGGAACAGAAGGAAATTAGAAAAACCATCATCGACTTTGCCCGCCGCGACCTGAATCCAGGCATCGTGGAGCGGGATAGGTTGGGAGTGTTCTCGCATGAGTTATGGAAGAAGTGTGCCGAGATGAGGATCTTTGCCATTCCTTTTCCAGAGTCGTTGGGAGGCGATGGCTTTGATTTTGTTACTGCCGTTGCGGCTTTTCATGCACTGGGATATGCCTGCAAAGATTCTGGACTTGTCCATTCGATGGCTACGCAGATCATCTGCGGCATCCAACTTCAATTATTCGGGAACAAGGAACAGGTCTCGCAAATATTGCCTGATCTGGTTTCAGGAAAATTGATCTATGCTCAGGCGATTACAGAACCTGGCTCAGGTTCAGATGCTTTTGCCATGCAAACATTTGCATCCAAAACCGATGGCGGCTATATTCTAAATGGCACAAAGACCATGATCAGTAATGGTCCCGTTGCAGACCGCGCTCTGATCTTTGCAGTAACTGACCGTGCCAAAAAAGCTTTGGGCGGCATTTCGTGCTTCCTTGTTTCCAAAGGTGACGCGGGTTTTTCAGCAGGGAAGCCAATGGAAAAAATGGGGCTCCGCACATTAACCAATGGCGATTTATCCTTCTCAGATTGTTTTATTCCCGAAAGTTCAATAGTGGGAAGAGAGGGTCAGGGAGCGATCCTCTTTGGCGAAGCCATGGAATGGGAACGCACGCTCATCCCCGCCTGTCTGTTGGGAGAACTTGAACGCGTGCTTGAGGAGTGTGTTCAGTATGTGAAGGATCGCAAGGCGTTCGGTCAGCCCATCGGAGATTTTCAAGCAATCTCGCACAAGATTGCAATGATGAAGGTCAACGCAGAACTGGGCAGGCTGGCTTTATACAATGCGGCGTATCTTAAGTCGCAGCGAAAACGTGCCGCACTTGAAACGTCCACGGCCAAATTATTTATTAGTGAAAGTTTGAAGCAGGCATGTATGGATGCGATCCAGATTCGCGGCGGCTATGGATACATGGTCGAATACGAAGTGGAGCGTGATCTTCGCGACAGCATCGCGTCCACGATCTATTCTGGCACATCTGAAATGCAGGCCAACATCATCGCCCGAATTGCAGGCTTATAAACCATGTCCGAACACCTTGTCCATCACTACCTCGATCACTCGGCGAAATTATTCCCCAAAAAAATCGCTATCACTGATGGACGCACAAGCCTTACCTTTGGCGAGCTCGCCCTGCTTTCAGATCAGTTGGGTTATTTTCTAACGGGTCTCGGTGTTTCCCAGGGCGGGCGCGTTGTCTATTATTTAAAAAGAGATCTCGATTGCATCGTCTCCACGCTCGGCATTTTGAAATCGGGCGCGGCCTATATTCCAGTGGACCAGAAGACTCCTCTCGAACGCTGGAAACAAATTATTGAAGATGCAGCGCCAGATGCGATTATTTGTAACGCTCCCACTTTGGAGGAAGCCATCCAGCGGACGGCGCTCCTGAACATTCAGCCAGCATTGATCTGCCTCACACCGCGCGGTGAGCTGGTGACATCACGAGAAAAAGTTTTCTTCCTCGAAGAGATCCTGTCTGCGCCCAGCACGTTGCCTTCCAACCTCAGCTCAGATGATGTTGCGTATGTCTTGTACACATCTGGCTCCACTGGCGTGCCCAAAGGGGTGATGGTCACACACGCTAATATCAGAAATTATATTGATTGGGCGATACAGTATTTCAACATCACAGCCGAAGATCGCATCCTCGGGACTGCCCCCTTTTATTTTGACATGTCCACCTTTGATATTTTTTGTTCGCTTGCAACAGGCGCAACATTATGTGTTGCAACCGAAGGTCTGCTGCTCTTCCCCGAAAAACTGGTCCAATTTATTGAACATGAACATATAACGATCTGGAAAGGTGTATCTTCTCTTTTAATGTACATGTGTCGCGCAGGTGTACTTCACCCAGAGCGCATGCCAGACCTGCGAACCATCATCTTCGCTGGAGAACCGCTGGCTCCCCAATACCTTGCGCAATGGATGAATACATTTCCCGCCAAATCGTTTTATAACGGATATGGTCCCACCGAAGCGACTGGAGTTTCACTTTGTTACCACGTAGAGTCTATTCCCGAAACGGGCCAACCCATTCCCATTGGTCGTCCTTGTAAAGGAGCCAAAGTTATCCTGCTTGACGAGGATGGCTTGCCCGTCAGTCATGGTGAAATTGGTGAGCTATGCATCTCTGGCGTTTGTCTTGCCAAAGGCTATCTCAACGATGTCGAAAAGACGAACAAGAATTTCACTCCGCCTCCTGTGGAATGCAGTACTGTGGGCGAGAGGATCTATCACACTGGCGACCTCGTTCGCGAGAATGAAGATGGGAATTACATTTTTATTTCAAGGAAAGATCATCAAGTTAAGTGGATGGGATATCGAATCGAACTGGCCGAGATCGAAATGAATCTCATGACGCATCCAGAGATAAGGGATACCGTTGTACTTCTCATGGATACGAATGGCACAGGGTTGACCGAGCTGGTGGCTTTGTTCGAGGCGGAAGAGCAGGTCAATGCCCGAGTGTTGGCTCAATTTTTAGAAAACAGGATCCCTGCTTATATGGTCCCGAAGCGATTCGTTCAAGTATCCGCACTCCCACGCAATGACAGAGGAAAGATCGCCCGCGATGAGATATTAAAACTCTACTCAAGATCAGAAGGAGTGCCCGATGCCAAAGTCGGATAACCCGCAGTTGCTGCTCGAATGGGCGCGCGATCTGGGGAAGACAAATCCTTTTTTGGATTTGCATGTTCACCCCTATGAAGTCCTTACTGGAGATGTTGGTTTTAATCCAGACCCGCAAATTGAAGGGCTTTTTAATAAAGGATTATTTCAGTATCATCCGCCTGTGTTGGATGACATCAACCCAACCCAACCGATCCCCGATAATCAACGCGGCTTACTTCTGGCAGCGCGGCTTACTTATAACCATACAGGGCCAAAAGTATTAACAGACCAGATCGATCTGGCTGGTCTTTCTGGAGCCTTGCTTTTGCCTGTGGCGCGTACGGCTGGGAAGGCCGAGGAAATGTTGGAAGTAACTCAGAAGATGTTCGAAAAGGAAGCTCGCTTATTTTCTGGCTGTGCTTTGCCAATTAACATCCAGCCTGATAAATTGGCTGACTTTTTCCGCTTCGCCCGCCAACGGAATCGAATTCGCGCAATCAAGTTTCATCATAACCTGACAGGGATCGACCCGCTTACAAAAAAAGGGGAGGAGTTGACCAACGCAGCTTTGGCGGCGGCAGGAGAACTTAATCTCCCCATGGTGGTGCATGGAGGCCGTTCGCCAGGTCTTGAACCCATTGAATGTAGAGAATACGGAATCATTTCCCGCCTCGCAACAGTGGACTGGAGTATTTCAACCGCTCCAGTAATTCTGGCTCATGCAGGCTGTCACGGTCTGACATACGCAGAATCAATTGATGCTCTTTCTATATTGAATAATTTATTTGAGAAGCACTCCAACCTTATGGCTGACACATCCAATCTTGAACCGTCCATTCTTCAACTGGTGTTGGAAAAGATCAACCCCGCCCGCCTTGTGTTTGGCTCCGATGCTCTTTATGTGCCGATCTGGAAAGCATGGCTCAGATTTCTTCAATCTCTACAGCTTGTTTCCACGCACCCCGATGATGATCTAATCAGTATTGCTTCACTCAACCCAGCGCGTTGTTTATCTTTATAAAGCGATCTTTGATTAAGTTTATTTATACTCATAGGGGCCGATATCGTAGCCTGTGCCCTGTGGTCTGGTGGTCCCCTCGAAATCATCGGTTACATTGAATAGTGATACCCCAGCATTGATGGCAGGTGACCCAGCTTGCAGGTGATAGTTCCCAGCATCTGCGTTGACGAATAATAGATCGACGCCCCATAAATTCTTAAGCGTAGATACACCCGTTGGGTTTCTGGGGGTTGAACCATCACTGTTGTAGGCTATGTTGTAGCCCGCATCAATTTCCGAACTGTCTGATACATTAATAACATGATAGGGTTGATCAAAAAAAATATTATTTTTGATGACCACATTGGTTGCATCTGCTATCGTTACGCCTACAGGCCAGTTGGTATCTGTCAGGTTTCCGATGAATAGATTATTCAGCACAAAGAGATTGCTCGGGCTTGTGTAGGGAGATGCAGACCTCTTGTAGGCTCGAATGCCCGCAAACGCCTGAATGATGTTGTTTCGAATCGTAAGATCATGAGCGGCTCCAGCCAATTGAAAACCAGCCGTATCGTAGCCAAGGATGATCTTGTTCTTCTCGAAGAGACAATTGTTGCCAGCCTTCAAGACATCCTCGTCCCAGGTCTGGAACGCATCGATGTGCGGGTTGACGTTTTCGGGGTCGTTCAGCGTGATGTCGTGGATGTAATTGCCGCGGAAGGTGTGTCCTGAACCGAAGAACCTGATCCCGTCCGCATCGACATAGGAAGGCGGGTTGATCCACTTTGGGTGATGTTGGATCGTGCCCCAAATCTCATTGCCTTCCACCAGATGATTCATACCCGTAACTTCGATACCAAGTTGCGAGTTGCGATACAGACGATTGTTTCGCACGATGCAGTTGGCAGTGGCTGCCTCAAAACCAGGGTAGGAGAAGAGATAGATCCCGCCGCGTGTGGTGTAATGGACGTAGTTGTTTTCAAGGACACAACTGCTCGCGTGGACATAGATTCCCCATCCAGCCGTATCATCATTGGGTGTGTCTGTGATCTCAAAGCCGCGGATGGTCACATTGTCCGCAGTGATCGTAAAGCCGTGCATTACGACCCTTCCCTGAGCTTGCAGGGTGATGGCACGCGAAATATTCACGCGCTCTGCAAACTCTCCTTCCAGCACAATGATCGTACTTCCTTTGCGTGCAGTATTCGCCGCCTTCTGGATCGTCTTCCATGGGCTGGACTGTACGCCAGAGTTAGTGTCAGCACCATTGGGTGAGACATAATAAGTAATTTCAACTTCTGTGGAAGATATGGGAGTGGGCGAGGAGGTAGGTGTGGGGGAGGATGTAACCGCGGGAGAGAGTAAGGGGATGGATAATGTGCAGGATTGATTCGTCATCCATAGAATACAAAAAGAGATGAGCGATTTTATTAAATATCGGGAACGCACTTGCATCACCACTTCCACATTTTACACCCTTGGATTGAAAAAATTGTCTGTCAAAAACATTCCAATGACATTATTTTCATTGCGCCAACTTTGGCGCTTTGACTTGCTTGGTCTGTTGCTTTTCGTATAACCAGTTGGATGCTTTGGCGAATAAGCTAAGTGGTCTTCTGGATTTTTTTCTTTCCAGAAGACCACTTTTGAAACTAGTATTGATTTGGCCGCACGAGAGCGGCCATCCATACAATCAATTGACATGAGCAATTGATTGTATGGATGGCGATTTTTTTTATTCAGCGATATTTATTTATACTCATAGGGGCCGATATCGTAGCCTGTGCCCTGTGGTCTGACGGTCCCCTCGAAATCATCAGTTACATTGGACAGGGAAACTCCAGCATTGATGGCAGGCGACCCAGCTTGCAGGTGATAGTTCCCAGCACCTGCGTTGACGAATAATGGATTGATGTTCCATAGATTGGTAAGCATGGGTGCTCCGATCGGGCTTTTGGGGACTGAACCATTGCTGTTATAGGCCAGGTTGTTTTTTACGTCAATTCCTGTGCTGTTTGCAATATCAATCACGTAATCAGCCTGATTATAAAAAATATTATTTTTGACGACCACATTGGTCGTGTCTGCTATCGTTACGCCTACAGGCCAGTTGGTGTCTGTCAGGTTTCCGATGAATAGATTATTCAGCACAAAGAGATTGCTCGGGCTGGTGTAGGGAGATGCAGATCTCTTGTAGGCACGAATGCCTGCAAACGCCTGAATGATGTTGTTTCGGATCGTAAGATCATGAGCAGCTCCAGCCAATTGGAAGCCAGCTGTATCGTAGCCGAGGATGATCTTGTTCTTCTCAAAGAGACAATTGTTGCCAGCCTTCAAGACATCCTCGTCCCAGGTCTGGAACGCATCGATATGCGGGTTGACGTTTTCGGGGTCGCTTAGGGTAATGTCATGGATGTAGTTCCCGCGGAAGGTGTGTCCCGAACCGAAGAACCTGATCCCGTCCGCATCGACATAAGAAGGCGGGTTGATCCACTTCGGGTGATATTGGATCGTGCCCCAGATCTCATTGCCTTCCACCAAATGATTCATACCCGTAACCTGGATGCCAAGTTGCGAGTTGCGATACAGACGATTGTTTCGCACAATGCAGTTGGTAGTCTGTGCCTCTGAACCGTCTTGGGCGAAGAGATAGATCCCGCCGCGTGTGGCGTAATGGACGTAGTTGTTTTCAAGGACACAACTACTCCCGCGGACATAGATTCCCCATCCAGCCGTGTCATCATTGGGTGTGTCTGTGATCTCAAAGCCGCGGATGGTCACGTTGTTGGAGATGATCGTAAAGCCGCGCATCACAACCTGTCCCTGAGCTTGCAGGGTGATCGAGCGCGAAATATTTACGCGTTCTGCGTAAGTTCCTGCCAGCACGGTGACAGTGCTCCCAACGGGAGCAGTATTAGCCGCCTTCTGAATCGTGAGCCATGGTTGAGTTTGTGAGCCAGTATTGGCATCATTCCCAGTTGGTGAGACGAAGTAATCACCAGAGATCACTGCTGGTGTGGCTGTAGCCGAAACGGGAGTCATGATTGTTCCCATTGCAGACCAGTCGCTGACTTGTCCGAGTGTGTTGTAGGCGCGCACACGCCAGTAGTAAGTGCTGCTCGCAGTCAGGCTCACACTAGGTGTGTACTCAGAGTTGGTCGCAGCCCCACTAATATCTACGATCGTTGGCGCTGGGAAAGTATTGTTGACCGCAAGTTGCAGTTCATACTTCTGGAAGGTTGTTCCAGCAGGCACACTGGAATCACTCCAATCAAATCGTGGAGTTAGATTGGTGACCAGCGTATTGTTAATCGGCGCAGCCAATACCGGTGCACTTGGTGAAATAAGTGCTGGAGTAACTGTGGCTGGAATGCTTGTATTGGTAGGCATTAATGTAACCGTAGGTGGGATGCTCGTGTTGGTGGGCATTAATGTAGCTGTAGGCGGAACACTTGTGTTGGCAGGTGTTGAAGTGGCCTTGGTCAGACTCGGTGTCATCATTTTCCATACTGCTGACCAGGCGCTGACTTGTCCCAGCGTATTATAGGCGCGCACCCGCCAGTAGTAAGTCTTATTCGCAGTCAGGTTCGTACCAGGTGTGTATTCAGAATTGGTCGCCGCCCCGCTGACGTTCACGATTGTTGGAGCTGGAAAATTACTATTGACCGCAAGTTGCAGTTCGTACTTCTGGAAAGTTGTCCCAGCGGGTACGTTCGAATTGCTCCAATCAAATCGCGGAGTCAGGCTGGTGACCGCCATATTGTTAACTGGCGCAGCCAATACTGGCACACTGGGCGCACTGGGTACTGATGAAGTGACTGTCGGAGGAACGCTGGTGTTGGTAGGCATTAATGTAGCCGTAGGTGGGATGCTCGTATTGGTGGGCATTAATGTAGCCGTAGATGGAATACTTGTGTTGGTAGGCGCTGGCGTAGCTGTAGACAGACTGGGTGTCATGAATGTTCCCAACGACGACCAGACGCTGTATTCTCCCAGCGTATTGTAAGTGCGCACACGCCAGTAGTAGGTCTTGCTTGCAGTCAGGTTCACACTGGGCGTGTACTCAGAGTTGGATACTGCCCCGCTGATATCTATGATCGTTGGAGCTGGAAATGTATTGTTGATCGCGAGTTGCAGTTCGTACTTCTGGAAGGTTGTGCCAGCAGGTACGCTGGAATCATTCCAATCAAGGAGCGGTGTCAGGTTGGCGACCAGGGTATTGTTAACTGGTGAAGCCAATACCGGCACACTTGGCGGGTTAATGGATTGAGCTGACACGTTGGAATATCCCCCAAGCATCAGCGCGGCCGCTACGATGATATTCATGATTCGATACACTATTTTGTTCAAAACTTTCTCCTTATAAAAAAAACCGATTGGCATATATATATAGCCAAACGGTTTCACCAAAATATTTTCGGCAACCTGGCGATCATAGTAGATGAACTACTTTAGACCCTTGGCTTTGCGTCCCCAGTTTTCGCTGGGTTTGCTATTTTCGAATTTTGCTAAAGATACCATCTTGTTTTATTCAAACAAGGGAATAAGCTGAAAAACCTGCTTGCATTTCTGGAATCTATCGTTTGTGTTAATTTTGTTCGACAATAAAAAAATTAAACATGGTTTTACGTGATTTTGGGGTACATCTATCTCAAAAGTTAAGAGAATTGTTAGTATTCTCCGATATAACTTTTGGCATTGTGACATTGAGAAACATTCGAGATTGCTATTAAATAAAGGAACTCTCAATTAATTGAGAGTTCCTTTATTTGGATGGATATATATTATCCAAACGTAGATAGCCCCAAAACTCCCCCGTCGATATTGTAAAATCCGTTCTGCAATTAATTGCAGAACGGATTTTACAATATAGTTTTTCTTCCCTTTAGCCTGCTTGCATAGTCAACCGCTTTTTTGCGCGGAAGTAGAGGAAGATGGCAACGGCCAGAATAACAAGATCGAAGATGGTCATAAACAGGAATCCAGACCCGTAATTCTCCAACCCAAGCCCTACCAAAGGCGATCCATCGAAGAAGACAGGCAGATTTGAATGCATCAGAAAATCCAGTGCCCAGTGACTAAGAGTTACAGCCCCAAAGAGTATGCTCACTGAACGATCTCGATAGAACAGGAAGGCTGCCACTGCCACCATCACAGACCAGATAACGGACATGAAAAGCCCATGTGACCAGGGATTGGAAGTTGCGGCTGAATATTTGACACCCTGAATGAAATCCATTGTGACTATGGTGGACTTGGGTTCGATCCCTGCTGTAGAGAATAGAAAATACAAAATATCATTCGTTTCGCCAGCTAATAGAAAAACCCAGAGTGGTATTTGGGGCGCGGCTGGCTTTGCTGCAAACCCAGCCGCAAGATGACCTATGCCTGACATAATTTATATACTCCTTATCTGGCGAGTTGAAACAACCTGCGTGCAAGCAGGATCTGATATGCCATTAGTAATAATCCGCCAGGCGCAGAAATCATCAGCGCTGTGACGAATTGATCTGGCATAAACGCTGCGATGAAAAAGAAGATCAACATCAATCCGAAGCCTGCCACCCCCAACCATGCGGTGATTTTGCTGAAAACTCCGCCCTGCAACAGCACGAAAGCCATCAACATAGCGGCAGTTTGTGTGAAGAAGAAGCCCATGAATGTACCAGGGGTTAAGTCTGCGCCCTGAGCGAGAAGCGCACGACCTGCCGCCTCAAGCAGTGGCTTTTGCACTTCAGTTGCCACCGCGTATTGATCGCTCAGCGCAAGCATGGAGAAGACCGAGTTACTTGAAATGTATACGCCTGTGCCCATCACGAACAGAACAAAAGCCAGTATGCCAAATGCAGGCTGGGTTTGTCTGTGAATGTTGAATAGCGCCAGGTATAACGGAATCCCCAAGCTGAGTGTCAGTATATTGAATAACCCAAGGTTTCCGAGTGCAGCCAGACGATTAGTCTGAAATAAAATAAACCAATCGACTATATTGACAGCGCTATTCTCTTGCACCTCCCCGCCCAGCATGGAGGTGACAATATCCACCAGCCCCACCAGTACGATTAATAGAGACGCGATTGCCGCAAACTTATAGAAACTATTCCAACGCGTGTTCGTTTCAAGATTCGATTTGTTCATGGGGCGAGTTCTCCTTTTTATTTATGCATATTTCCATATAACAACCCGCTGGCGATCAAGCCAAGCGTAGTGAGCGTGATCCAGAGCGGTAATTCAGCTGCGCTTGCGAGCCCAGCTTCCATCACCAGGATTGTATTGATTGCCAGAATGAGGGTGTACAGTGGCCCTTTGACACTAAGAATTCCCGCAATTACATAACCCCAGGGTTGGCGTTTCATCAGCCACAGCGCGCCAATCACAAACCACGGCACAAGCAGGGTTAGATCCAGGGCGAAAACAATGCTGGTAGGATGTTCAGAGATCGTCACAATGGCTGGAAGTTGTTCTGTGAAAATAAAATTGATGGACTGCATGAGATAGACGGCACTCAAACCGAATGCCACGAACAGAAAATATCCACCGATCCATTTGACAGGCGTTCTCTCGCGGAATTGTTGGCTGATTCTGTTTACGTCAAGATTTACCAGCCCAAAGGTTAGCGCAATGATGGACAGACCCAGCAGGGCGGCATAGATCAAAAAGAAGAGATTGAACGCCGCCCCGAAAAGATAGAACGCGTAGTTGTAAAGCATGTAATCCAATACACCCATCCAGACCAATTGTGCTTTGAGTGAACCACGCGCAGAATAGACCAGTGATGCGATCAATATTGGCACAGCAAGAAAAAGTGTGATCGCATCGTTGCCCAGCCAGGTGGTGGTGACAAAGGCATTGTCACGGTATACACCATTTAACAGGAGACCGCCTGCTGAGGCGATCGTTGCCAGAATGGCTATGATGATCGAAAGGATATAGGGAGGCTTTGGTTTCACTTTCATTCCTTGGTTTGAAGTATTTTCAACACAGACACTTATTGCATTGCAAAAATATGCAATTGTGATGATTTAGTGGGTCACTGACTGCCTGTTTAACATGGCTGTGTCAGAGATCTGCATTTTACGTTTTTCTGGAGTGAAACTGTATTGTAGGATGTCTGAAAAAATATGTAATGGAGGAATGTCACCTGACCAGACGCAAACCATCATTTTTGAAAATCTATATAATTCTCATGGATTTATGAAGACAAAAATGCCCATGGTGCCCATGGGCGTTTTTGTCTTTTTTTTGTTGGATGTATTATTTTTAGTAAATGAATCGGCTTGTTTATGTCGTTTCAATTGGAGCCGAGTAATGAGGAGTCGAATACATTGCTGACACCCTGTCTGCAACGAAGATTCCTACCCCGAGAAGTAGTAATCCAAGTCCTGTTAGTGTCATTCCCAGGTTGAACGCGTCTGCGTAATTGATCCCATTCCATGTATGTGTTGACCCCATCGTGTATTGAATGGTGAGGACCATCGCGCCAAGGATAATTGCTGCCGCTCCGCCCGCTGGTTTGTTACTTCCGTTTCTGCTGAAGTTGACACCCTGCCAGATGCCGGGGATGCGGAAGAGTAGGAACACGATCAGGGTCAGGACGGTGGCGTAAACAATTGCGTCCACAGGCATGGATTTTCCGCGTAACATGCGAGACATGTAGATATGAAGGATTCCCACCGCTGTGCCTGATACCAATGCCTTGATGCTCATCAGGTATGAATCTGATGTGCCTTTTACAAGTTTGACGGTTGCCCAGATTCCCCATACCCCGATGGCTACCCCGGTAAGCACAAACAGAATATACAGCCATTGGAACGGGGCAAGCGAAGTCATGCTTTCATATTTTGTCGGGAAGAGTGCGGCACAGGTGGTGCCAATACCGCCAAGCAGCGTTAATCCGCCTGTTATTGCCATCAGCACTATGCCGATGAAGCGAAGGAACTTTGCGATAAAACTGTTGTTGGACATGATGTTCTCCTTTTTAATATGCAGGGCAAGATGTCATCCTGTCCTGTGTGATTATTCATGTTTGAATCCTGCCACAAGAATTAAACCCTTGATGGAATTAAAACGGTCTTTGATAAATTGCATGAATGAGCCTCCCTTAACCATGGACGATAGACGGTTGATCATTGTCTATCGTCCACAGTCTATTGTCTGTTTATCCTCTCTTTGCAAATCCCAACGCGAATGCACCAGCCATCAGGAAGAGTAGGGGAGTGAGAATGAGCATTACAAAATCGGGGCTGAAGAAAAGTAATTGCGTCCCCATGGTAATGAAAGCGAGGGCAATGCCTCCCAGCCCGATCAATGCGCCGCCAATGCCAACCCACCAGAATCCTTTTGGTGCGCCTTTTGCCACGAATGGACCGACGAAAATGACCAGCCCCGCTACGCCGTGGAAGAGTGGAACGGCGATCTTCTTAATCGCGTCCATGTTGCCGATGCTGGTAATGGCAATGGCAAGAAAGCCAATGGCAGCAAACCATTTGAAATAGATCTTCCATTGCGGGAAATATTCCTCAGCCAGTCCCATCGAAATGCCAAGCGGGATCAGGCTGGCAACGGTCAACACATAGGGTGATTTTAATATCCCCAAACCCAGGAAGATCAGCAGAAGACCTGAAACTAAAAGCACCGCAAAACCCATCAGATAGTACAGGTTATGCAGTGCTTTGTTGAGGTTGTACCGCTGGAAAAAATACCAACACAAATACGCGGCGATCAAACCAGTCAGCAGAAGGAATACGATATCGATCATGGCATTCTCCTTGATATGAAATTGTCCTTACTTGTAAATTGTTGCACAGATGAGGCGAAAAACCTGTGATTTATGTCACACTTTTAATGTTGAACCCTTCCTTAAATTTTGGTTCGTATTCGAAAAAATAGTAGCACTAGGATCGCGATCCAAACTACCAGCCGAAAGATCATGGCGGCAATGCTTTGGAATGCAACTTCTCCGCGAAAAGTGGTCAACAGGAACAAGAGCACAAGCATGTGGATGCCCAGTGTGGTGATCGAAGCAGCCAATGCGTAACGGTGGTTGAGCCAGAGCAGCGTGGCGGGGATGAGAGTCAATATCCCCATTGCAAAGTTGTAGACGGGAAGCCATGAAAGAACAGAATACCCAGGGTTCCAGCCTTGCATGGCTTTCCCACCTGCGATGATAGACATAACGCCAACAAGGAAAGCCAGAATGGATGCGATTTGATGTAAGGACATGTTTTTTCCCTTTTTATGAGATCAGTAGTACAGCCGTAATTTTATTCAGGATTGTGTTAGTTTTTTGCTTCGTTCCGAACCTGTTGATTGGCAATAGCCTGATTCAGGATGTTGAGGAATTCTTCCAGCGGCACACGATGGATGCGCGCCGCCCATTCAACCGTTACCGCTTTTGCGGCCAGCATGCGCAGGGAGTAGCGTCCCACGCGTTTGATGCCGAAGACTTCCATTACATCCGCAATATCACCATACTCTTCGAGGATGGCAGCGACGCGTGTATCTTTTGTGATTTTCATTATGTGTGCCTTTGATATGGAGGGTCACGTTTTCAAGCGTGACCCTCCAAAATAAATCTATATCATCTCGTGTTTGTGCAAACCATCTTTGGTGATCTGGAATAGTTCTTTGATGGGTTGAAGGATGGACAGTGCGTACAGCGCAAAGCCGATGCCATACAATACGCCTCGAACTGGGACGAGGAAGATGCTCACCCAAACGAAGATGCTCCCCGCTGTGACCGCCGCAACGCTCATCCATGAACCGCCGAGTTGTGGATGCTCCTGCTTGAGGAAGTATTTGCGTGCAATGTATGGGACGAGGGCAATGCCAAATTGCAGCACCCAGCCATAAATTAAGGCTTGAGGCGCAGTTGATTCGATTGGCGGTCCTGCGGTGTATCCAAGCAGGATCAACGGCGCGATCAGCACAGGCAGTAAAATCCAGGAATAGGATGCGAGCAGATGCCAGCCGCCTGCGTTATCCAAATGACCGCTTGCTTTTAGCGCGCGCGCCATGAGGACAACCAGCCAGACGGTTGCGGAAATGTGAAGGATCAACCCTGAAACGGTGGGGGGCAGGCTGCCGCCCAACCACGGACCGAGCACCAGACCGAGTGCGCCCAGAGACATGCCCCAGAAGATGAATGAAACTTCCTTCGCACTGCCAAGCGGACGGCCTGTAACCATCGGGATGAAATCCACGAGCAGGCCTGCGAAGACGAGTGACATGAATCCCCATGAGTTGGCGTGAATATGAACTTCAAGCGGAACCTGAATGTAAAGAGCGTTGCTCCAATTCAACCATAAGCCTGTGCCCACGATAATGCCAATGAGTAAATAGAAGATACCTGTGATGTAAAACTTGAGGCTGGCAGGCGCGTCACCGCCGCGCACGTTCCATAATTGAAGGAACAGCAGGGTGGCCGCTGCAAAGACAAGTGTGCCGCCAGTCAATATGAGCGGTTGATTGACACTCGCGAAACCTGCAATGAGTGCAACAAAGCCGCCATTGAGGGTTAGCCAGATATCCCAGCGCATGGCAGGGCGCGGCTTTTTGGAAAGGGATGCAACCAACAAAGGAAGCAGCCCAAACACAACCTGTGAAATGATTCCCAGTGTGATGAAATGCACGCGCACCCAGCGCAAGGCTGGGAATGCGCCGATCAAATTCAAACTGACGAACGAGGCATCTACCGCCATGAAAAGTGCAACGAACATAAAAAGCAGAGTGGTGATCAAATATGGAATAGGCATTATTTTTCTCCTTTTTTATTTTCCGTACCACATACGCGCCAAAAGATTATCCTTGAGCGCAAACTGGTGATAGAACGCTGCACCAACATGTAGAACAACAGTCAGTACCAATGCGGGGGCAATGAAACCATGCAGTATCCGCGCAGCAAAATCATAAAAATCTGCGGGCAAGATTCCCGATCCGCCAAATACGATCGGGGCCAGCCCCGCTTGAGCGGAAAGCGAAACTCCACTGACCGCCATCAAAAAGACCAGCAGATACAAAGCATAATGAACCGCCTTGCCAACCCAGTCGAAGAAGGGATTTCCTGCGGTAACATGCTCAGGCTTGGGCAGCCGCATTCGCATCACAAAGCGGAAGACGATGACCAGCAGTGTAATGATGCCCACTGCCATGTGCAATGCCAGTGGCGTGAGTTTTGCGGTGTCATTGGGCTGCCCGCTCATGAACTTGCCGATGACAAATGCAGCAAAGACAAGAATGACCACCAGCCAATGCAAAGTAACCTGCAAAGGATGATAGCGTTTGTTCGTGTTCTGTTTCATGGTTTTATTTTTCCCCTTTAGAGCCGAGAAAAACAACGCGCGTCTTTGCGTTAATGCCGCGTTTTGCGCCGCTCGGCACAACGATCGTCACGCCAGGTTTGATGGCAAAACTTTCATCGTTCACGGTCATCAATCCTTCCCCTTCGAGAAAGTGATACATGGCCGCCTCACCAGGATGCAAGGGAATTTGTCCACCCGCTTCCAATCCAACGACCAACACCTTGAACTGCGGCGTGTCGAATATGAATTGAGGCTTGGGGCCTTCTGCCGAAAAGACAGCTTTTGATTTTGTGTCTGCGAAATAGATGTCGGACATATCGTCTCCTTTTTGATATGCCCTGACTTTAATGGAAATCCCCGCTTCCCACCCCGACTTTTGTCGGGTTTCTGAACCCAATCTTTATCCGCCCTGAAGCATTGCCCGCTCCGTCAAACCTGCCCGATCCAAAATGCGAATATGCTGTTTATCCACCTCGATCAGCCCCGCCTTCGTCAACT
>JAVBXV010000033.1 GCA_030824405.1 Anaerolineales bacterium
CCGATCACCTTTACACAATTACGAGACCTTACAGCGCGTTTGTTACCCAGAGAATCATAAAAGACCAGCTGCGTCAACATAAAATTGATTTTTATGAAACGCCCCGCAGGCTCGCGCGCTTTCGCTTTCCTTTGGCTGGGCCAGGTCATCTCACTTCTTGGTAGTGCAATGACCTGGTTCGCTTTTACATTATGGGTATGGCAGGAGACCGAACAGGCTTCTTCACTGGCAACGGTGAGCTTCCTCGTCTTTCTTCCCTCTATTTTGTTCATGCCGATTGCGGGCGTCATGGTAGATCAATGGGAGCGCAAACAAACCCTGATGTTCAGCGACATGGGCAGCGCCTTTGCAACCCTCATTGCGCTGGTTTTGTATCAATTCGATGTTCTGGCATTATGGCACATATACCTTCTTAGTCTGTTGGTCGGTTTCTTTACTGCATTTCAATATCCCGCTTATATTGCCACCACCACAATTCTTTTGCCCCCAAAAGACTATGCCCGGGCGCAAGGCATGATCGGACTTGCCCAATCTTCCTCGAAAATATTTGCGCCAATGCTCGCCGCTGCACTCTACCCAGTCATTGGGCTGGGTGGCATCATGACAATTGACTTGTTGACCTTCATCGCCGCCTTTTGCGGTTTAATCTGGATCAAGATTCCGCCTCGCACCAACCCTGAACCTGCTCATCCAACCCCGGCAGGTTTCACCCAGGAAGTGACGTACGGCTTTCGATACATTTTTGCTCATCCCACTCTCCGCTCGTTGACCATACTTTTTATTGGTGCCAATTTCTTTCTCGCCATCGGCGCAACGTTACTTGTCCCAACCATTTTGAGTTACACATCCAATGACGGAAGCAAGTTAGCGACGATTCTCTCTGTTGGTGCGCTGGGTGGGATTGTCGGCGGCAGTGTGCTCAGCATCTGGGGAGGACCTAAACGGCGGGTTCATGGGATTCTGCTTGGGGGAGCATCTGCCTGCCTAATCGGAATCAGCCTGTTCGGCCTGGCGCGAGGCGTGCTGATGTGGGCGATTGCCAGCTTCTTCTTTTCCTTCTTCGAGCCGTTTGTGCAGGGAAGCGATACTGCCATCCGCCAGTCGATTATACGGAAAGACGCGCTTGGACGAGTGTTTTCAGCACAACAGCTTTTGACGCAGATTCCATATCTTGTTGGGGTTGGGGCATCGGGCTGGCTGGCTGAATATGGGATGACGAAGATCGTCGGTACTGAAGGCAGCCTGCATTTATCGGTAACCCTAATGATGGTGGGCATACTCGGGGCTATCATTTTTCTGGCAGGATACGCATTCCCCGCGCTTCGCCGCGCAGACGATAAAGAGTTTCAAGGAGCGCACTGATGGAATGGATCATTGGTATTTTGGTCATTGGTGGAATTTTATTCCTGCTGGACAGGGAAATCTACCGTTACGAAGGCATTCATATTGGCGCGCGTTTACAAGCCTTTTTGTATAACCGCTGGTCGAAAAATTACGATAAAGCCAAAGCAGCCAGCCAGCGGGACGACGCGAACGTACTCGCACGCCCGTTACTTGAAAAAATTGCAAGTGTGCCCGCACCACTTGTGTTGGATGTCGCCACAGGCACAGGGCGGTTGCCCTACTCGTTGTTTAGGCAGCCTGAATTTAATGGCTATATGATTGCCGTGGATATTTCGATTGGCATGTTGGAACAGGCGAAAAAGAAGCTTGCGTCATATCGCGAATCCCTCGCGCTTGTTCAGTACAGAAAATTTCCCCTCCCATTTCAAGATGAAACCTTCGATGTAGTTTGCTGTGTGGAGGCGTTGGAATTAATTGGCGAAAAGCAGGCTGCCGTGAGTGAATTGGCGCGCCTACTACGCCCCGGCGGAGTTTTGCTCACTTCGCGTGGAACGGAAGATTCTGGCAGGGGGATTGTGGTCATCAGCAAGGATACATTGACCTCCCTCTTGCACGCCGCAGGTTTCGAAGACGTGGAGATTACACCGTGGTGGAAGGTGTTCAATCGCGTCTTCGCTCGCAAACCGGGGACATCAGATCCCGCAGGCGCTCAACAATTTAAGGATATATTGTGTTGTCCGCAATGTGGGGCGGTTGGGAATTTTGTCGAAGTTGAATCTGGCTTGCAGTGTGCGCAATGTTCCAAGCCGGTTAACCAGATTGGCGAAATATTCGTTCTCTGAATTTTATTCTTCTAACCCCTGTGCTGGCTACTTGAGTTATCCGCCCAGATAAAGAGGATTATTATGCTGTTTTATCTTTATCGTAATTTTTCGGGAGCAGCATGATCAGCAAAATGCTTTCTTGGCTTCAAGAACTTATCAAGCGTTGGACAAAATCCGTCACGCTGCCTTTGATTTCTAGACTTATGTTGGCTACTTCGTTCATGGGAGAAAATGTATTATTTCTATATGTATCACAAAGAAGAAATGCAAAGATATAGTTGTCTTAACCAATTTGGGTTTATGCAGTAAAGATATGAGTTGCGAGATCGCGGGTTCGTACAAGGGAACGGACCCGCGGAGCGTAACTTTTTTACATACTAATTTTTTAGGGAGAAAATGGCAAAAAGCAACAAAAAAACCGCCATTTTAGGGCGGTTCTTTCATTTATTTCTTGGCGGTCCCGACGGGGATCGGTCCCGCGGGACGTAACATTTTCGCATACTAACAATGAGTTGAATTTTGAGTCTTTGTAGGTCGTTTCTTCTATAAAGACTAGCAGATTTTATACGGGGTAATAAAGAATGTCAAGCAATTGGTGGGGGAGTTCGTTAAAGTCGAGATAATTGTTCACTCATGTCCACTCAAGTCAACAAGCGAATTGTAATCACTACTCTTCTATATATAGAAGAGTGAAACTCGTCCATTGGTCGGAGTTTCTTTCTCAGTCCTTAAAAAACTGACGGATGAAGCAAGTGGCCAACACAGGGAGCCAAATTTATACCCGTATACATGATATATGCCGCGCTGGATATATTTTTGTGATGCTATAGATTTTGACATTTGTCCAAAACCGCGAATTTATGTCAAGAATTGATAGGCAGGAATTAAGTACCCCCGATCATTTTTTTTGATCGGGGGTACTTTTTTATTATGCAATTTTATGGGCGTAATTCATCCGTTGGTTTTGTGAATTTCCCATACCCTGAACTATATTATGGGATGGGGCGGTCGGATGTTGGTACTTTAACGGTAGCAGTCACAGTGGTGACATTCCCCGAAGCATCACTAACCTCATAGGTGATGGTATATATTCGCCCGGTGTTTGTGCCTCCTGTTGCTCGTTCGGCGCGCAGAGAGAAGATGCGGTCATCTGTACCCAAGAGCACACCTTGAATGTCAGGACCTTTGTCTCCAGCTCCAAGGAAATTGGACTGAGGTTCGTTACTGGTGATCGAGACCAGTTTTACATCCGGGTTGGAGTCACATTCATCGGTAACCTGGAGCTCTGCTGTCACAACATAGAATTTATGATCTGGTGACCAAAGAGTGTTTGGGGAAACCGACAAGGTAACTACTGGAGGGACAATATCGAGGATCTCCAACTGTGCAGAACCACTTGCGCTAATAGCCCCACTAACGAAATCTTCAAAGTTCACTGTCGCTGTGGCACTGGTAAAGTCACCTGGGCAGGCATCTGCTGGAACAGTAAAGCTGCTATTGTACGTGGACTCGCTGCCTACCACGATCGAACCAATAGCAGTCTCTTGAGATGTGCCATCCGGGTTTACATCTGTGAGTACCGCTTCAAAGGCGGGACCCTTCCCGTCATTGCGGACTTCCACTGAATAATTCAATAGATCTCCAGGCAAAGCTGTAGCTGGGCCTGTTTTGATAACCACCACACCTGGAGCCATTGCTTCGCTTATAGCTTCTTGTGCCTGTTGAATTGTCTGCGGGTCGGCTTCATCGGGAACGCCTGCTCCTGCACCAGCTCCACTGAGTCCATCGCGATAATTTAAATTGCTCCAATCGTCAAAGCCTCGAAGCAGGGTTTGGATGCCGTCGGTATTAATATCCACTTGAACATTGGTATTGTTCGGCGGTTGACAGTTCGAGATCCCTTCAAGGAGGGTGTCACCATCCCAATTGACTGGACCGAAGCCAAAGAGATTGGCGTCAATGCCGATGCATTCATCCAAACTCGATTCGTCAAGGTGAGTGACAGCCAATGGAGGTAGTACAACACGTGAGTAATCACACCCACCGGGGAGAGCGCCATTGGGGCTGGACCTGACAGAACACTGTTGGAATGTGTAATTCATGACACTTAGATAGTTTGGTTTGTAATTTGGGATACTTTCATTTCCGCCATGCTGAAGCCCGATCACATGCCCCAGTTCATGCATGAAGGTGCCGCCCTGCTCACTACGGCTCCCCACAGAAAAACCATTCGCATCGACACCCCAACATGGGATCGTGGCTACATTCAGGTAATTTCCTCCCAATGTGACCATGAAATCATGACCTGGAATATCACTGGCTTCTCCGCTGGTGCAGTCTCCAGTTGCCGCGCGAGCATTGGTTTGGTGACCAAATATGGCATAGTGGAAAATTGGAGATCGATCTTCGTTAAAGAAAGTGGACTTCAACGTTGTGAATGGAACTCCATTTCCTTTTGGAGACGAGAAAGATTCGATGATCTCATTGCCTGTCTCGGTGATCTGATTTCCCCCTCCGCCAAAATCGCCGTAGGAACCGCTTGCTCCACCAATTCCGGGAACATTAAAGAAACCGCCTGCACCATAAATTGATCCAACATCCACATGGATCTGGACACCGGATGTTCCATCGAGATTCAGAACGGGAGCATTGGCAAACGACTG
>JAVBXV010000148.1 GCA_030824405.1 Anaerolineales bacterium
CCTTGCTGCCTGCGGTATGGATCTTCAAAGGCAGGCCATACACTTTTACATCACGCAGCGCCAGTTTCGTCACAGCCAATACATCAGGCTCATCATCAACAACAAGAATATTCCACTCATTAAAAAACATAACTTCCTCCAGAATAATTTTTTCGATTATAAAACACCCGTCAGTTTCCGCAGGGTACGTGAGTACTACGCGCCAACCAGTTCCACAAGCGCGTCATAACTGGCAGGGATCACTTTTGGCGACTTAAAAGAATCGGTGATGACGGCTGGATCCTTCATCCCATGACCCGTGCAAACCACTACGACTTTTTTACCTTTCGCTTCAAACTTCCCGACAGCTGATTCTGCCAACAAGCCAGCCAGCCCCGCAGCAGACGCTGGCTCCACCCAAACCCCCTCCGCTGCCAAAATTTTCTGCGTAGACAAAATCTCTTCATCTGACACGGCAATAATCCTGCCATTGGATTCTTGTGCGGCCTCCAAAGCTTGTTCGCCACGTGCTGGCCTGCCAATACGAATGGCAGTTGCAATCGTCTCTGGCTTCTCAACGGGGTGACCCAGCACAAGTGGAGCGGCGCCTGCGGCCTGCACACCCAACACACGCGGCAATCCCTTTTGATATTGCTTGAAGCCCGCCCAATAGGATGTGATGTTACCTGCATTACCTACTGGCAAACACAGCCAATCAGGCGCGGACCCCAAGACATCACAGATCTCAAACGCGCCTGTCTTCTGTCCCTCGATGCGGTATGGATTGATCGAGTTGACCAAGGCAATCGGAGTCTTCTGTGTGATCTCCACAACGAGAGAGAGTGCGTCATCAAACGAGCCTTGAATTTGAATCACTTCTGCTCCATAGGCAATAGCTCCCGCAAGTTTCCCTGCAGCAACCTTACCTTCAGGAATTAACACGATGGAACGTACCCCTGCACGCGCCGCATAAGCAGCCGCAGATGCTGCCGTATTGCCCGTGGAAGCGCAAATAACAGTCTGCGCGCCACGGCCAACTGCTTCACTAATAGCAGCGGTCATGCCGCGATCTTTAAATGAGCCAGTGGGGTTCAAGCCTTCAAACTTAATAAACAGTTCGCAGCCCAGTTCCCTGCTTAAACGCGGCATGGGAATTAATGGGGTGTTCCCCTCGAGCAGGGAAATAATTTTTGTATGAGCGGGTAGATCAAGATACTGCCCATAGCGTTGGATCAAGCCTTGGTAGGTCATAGCAACTCCACGTTTAAGAATGAGGCGATTATAATGTCCGCATGATAAAAATCCGAGTCCCTGCCACGTCTGCAAATTTAGGCCCAGGCTTTGATTGTCTCGGCCTTGCCTTGAATATCTGGAATGAGGTCTCTTTTGAGTCTGCGGACAAGTTGAGTTATCAAGTCACTGGCGAGGGCGCCGAGAAGTTGAACAAGGGTGTCAAAAATTTACTGACGAAGGCATACTCACTCGTCTATGATATTTACGGAAAACCAATGAGCGGCGCAGAGATCGTTGCTCATAATGAAATTTTGATGAGCAGCGGGCTTGGGTCGAGTGCGGCGGCGATCGTGGCGGGGTTGTTCGGGGCCAATGAAATGCTTGGCGGACAATTGGGGGCGGAAGAAATTTTGAGACTGGCTACAAACATGGAAGGCCACCCTGATAATGTTGCACCTGCCTTACTTGGAGGGTTGGTAGTTTCAGTGATGAGCGAAGACCAGATCATTACAAAACGCTACGAGATACCTGAATTGGCGCTTGTGATCGTTAAGCCAATGGTGGATTGGCCAACGAAAACAGCACGTGCTGTTTTGCCAAAATTTATTTCACGGATAGATGCCACTCATAATATTGGCCGCGCAGTGCTGGTTGTGGATGCGCTCCGCAACGGCGACCTGGATCTGCTAAACAAAGTGATGGACGACCGCATCCACCAACCCTACCGCTTGAAGCGCATTGCAGGCGGGCTTGCTGCGTATAAAACCGCAAAACGTTTTGGCGCTGTGGCACTCTCTGGTGCAGGCCCGTCAATCATTAGTTTTGCTTCAACAGAAAATGCATATCAAGCCAAAATTGAGATTGCGGCGGTCTTTGAAGAGCGGGGCATCAAGACAAAATCCATCATCACAAAGCCCAGCGCATCTGGCGTGCATAGAGTTTCATAGAATAAATAAAATTCACCCCGAAAGAAAAATCTTTCGGGGTGAATTTTATTTTCTTATTTCTTTACTGCTTTTTTAGCTTTTGGTTTTACTTTCTTGACATTCGTCTTGACAACGGCAGGTTCGGGCTCGAGGCCAATGGATTCCGCACGATAAGGCTCACGCAAGTTGACAGGTTTGACATGCTTGTCACGTACGCGGATGTTGATCATTTCAACCATCACCGAGAAGCCCATGGCGAAGTATACATATCCCTTTGGAATGTGCTGATGCAAGCCTTCTACAATGAGAGTGAAGCCAATTAGTAGCAGGAAGCTCAAGGCAAGAATCTTGATGGTGGGGTGTTTTTCCACAAATTCACCAAGCGGCCCAGCGATAAAGACCATCACGATTGCGGCAAATACCACTGCGGCGATCATGATCTCAATATGGTCCACCATGCCCACGGCGGTGATGACCGAGTCCAGTGAAAAGACAATATCCAGCAGCATGATCTGGATGATGACACTGGCGAAAGTGGAGGCAACCTTTGCAGAAGCATGGCCTTCTTTGCCTTCCAACTTGTCATGAATCTCGTGAGTACTCTTCCATAACAGGAAGAGACCACCAGCAATCAGGATCAGGTCGCGGCCTGAAATACCAATGCTTTCTCCGCCGAGCCAGGGAACAGTGAAGAGCGCCTCTTCGAGGCTGATGATCCATGAAAGCGAAGCAAGCAATAAAATACGTGTAAATACAGCAAGAAGAATACCTGTTGTACGGGCACGTTGTTGATCCTGTGCTGGGAGTTTCCCAGCAAGGATAGAAATGAAGATCACGTTATCGACGCCCAGCACTAGTTCCAGTGCTATCAGCGTAACGAAGGCGATCCATGTTTCGGGTGATGAAACCCAGCTAAAATCCATAGTTATTACTCCTGACAAAAGATTGCTAGATTCTAATGCAATTTGGGGATTTGAGTATACAAAAACTCGGAGGCTTGGCCTCCAAGTTTTTGTTCCTACTTGACCCTAAACATCCAGGCCAACTGCGCTTCCATATTCTTTAGATACTACGAGGACTCGAAGGAACGAAGCATGGCAACCCGCGCAGGCTCGCGGGGATCAAACTTGACATAAACTTTTTTACCCACAGAATACTTTTCCAAAGATGCAGTTCCAATCAGCCCCTGGGTTTCGGCATGAAAGGACGAGCCCGATTTCGGAGTGACCTCGAATTTCAAGCGCATAGAGACGGCATTCTCCCATTGATAAGCCAACCCCAGATCTTCAGCTTCAAGGATGGTTGCAACAGCTTCCTCACCGTCATTACGGAGCGCCTGGTTTTGTTTTTCCTGTTTTTCAAAGGATGCGCGGCGGCTATTCCATTCCTTTTGTGCAAGAATCTTTTCACGTTCTGAATCATAGTATTCAAAGATCATTTGCTTTTTATCATTGGGGTCATAAGTAACCCAGATTCTTCTTCCCACCTCATCCACAAGTTGGTTATTAATTGCTGTAAAACTGGTTTTCGTGGTCCAGTTTTGAAACGACTGACGAAATGAAGGTTGTCCCTGCGGCTGGACATCCACTTCGTAATCGATCCTTATCTCTTTTCGCCCAAACGGACTGCGTGACATATTTTTCCGTGCAGAAACCACAACAGCAGGAGAAGTGACGCCTCGTTTTCGCAATGCATTATTTTGCGCCTCTCTTTTGTCGTTCAGCCTGTTATCCATTACCCCAGAGATTATCCAACCGACAAATAACAGCACTGGAATCCCTATGACACAGACAGAAAGTAAAACAATCGAAAACCAATTGAATAAAGGTGGCAACTCCATGATCGTCTCCTGGTTAAATAATAAACCCGCCATCGCGGGATGACGGGTTGAATTTTACACGATTAAGATTTACTTGATCTTGAACATTTGGGTCAATTTCATAGCCAGGTTCAAATCACCCGCGAGTTTCAACTTGCCTTGCATGAAGGCTTGCATGCCGTCAATTTCGCCAGTGAATATCTTTACATAATCCTCTGAATCGGCGGTGAGAGTCATCTTGGGGGAAGCGTGGATTCCTTTTTCAACTTCCACTTTTCCGTCCTTGATAGCGGCGTACCAGTCACCAGGTTCAGCACCTGTGAACTTGAATTGAATGACTGCGTCCAAACCTGCAGCTTTTTCGGGGAGGAATGCGCCAGGCATTTTTGACATGAGGGTTTCGATTGTGAGAGCCATTGTTTATTGGTTTCCTTTTTTAGTTGTTTTTATTATTTGGTCAAAGGTCGAAAGTCAAAAGTCTGATTTTTGACTTCGGCTATTTTCTATTGTAAATTTTCAAAAATCGCAGCTGCGCCCATGCCACCGCCAATGCACATGGTGACCATGCCGTACTTGGATTTGCGGCGCCCCATTTCGTAAATCAACTGTGTGGTGAGCTTGGAGCCTGTGCATCCGAGCGGATGGCCGAGGGCGATCGCGCCGCCGTTAACGTTGACTCTGTCTGGGTCAATTTCAAGAGTCTGCATAACAGCCAATGACTGCGCGGCGAAGGCTTCGTTCAATTCTATCAGGTCAATATCGTTCAATGAAAGACCTGCAACTTTGATCGCTTTCGGGATGGCGGCAATCGGGCCAATACCCATCAATTCTGGTGGAACGCCTCCGACGGC
>JAVBXV010000259.1 GCA_030824405.1 Anaerolineales bacterium
TGAAGAAAAGTCAGAAGATGACAAAGTAGATTACTGGACCTTGATCTCGCTTGCCGAACTGCGTGTGCTCACTGCCGACAACACAGCCAGCGTGATACGGGCTTATCGCAAAGCACTCACTGCCTCCCGCAGAAATCTCTTCTTCCTAAATTCATCCCTTGCACAGTTGGAAATTCTTGAAGCGCTCGACCTGCGCAATGAGTTTGTACAAGCGGGAATTTCCACCATCAAAGAAGAAATCGGCAGAGTCAACGGAGACGAAACTTCTCACAACAACAAAAACAAGAAGACGACAAAAAAACAACGCGAAGGACAGGTTTTCCTTTTCACAGGCTACATGATTGATTTTCCAGACAAGGAAAAGAAAACATTCCCCATGGATAAAGAGAGCGAGATTCGAGCTGAAATTCGCAAGAAACTGGAAAAATTCAAGGCAGAGCCAGGCGATCTGGCATTTACCGCCGGGCTCTCCGCGGGAAGTGAAATTATCTTCGCAGAGCTATGCGCAGAAAAAGGCATCAACGTGGAAGCACATCTGCCTTTACCTGAAGCGTCATATATTCGTGAATTTGTAGCTCCTGGAGGAGACGCATGGGTGGACAGATTCTACAAAATTCGCAGCCACCCTCTTGTGGACGAAATGTACCAACTAGAGAACGTAGGCAATCCAAAAGAAGGCGATGACCCCTACGAACGCAACAATCGCTGGGCGCTGTATTCATCTCTCGTGCGCGGCATTGACAAGGTCCGCCTGATAGCATTATGGAACGGAAAAGGCGGCAAACCCAATGACCGCGATGCCCGCCTGGTACGTCACATGATCGAACTCATGCGCGACACTGGTGGCTTAATAGAAGCCATCAATTCATCCAAATATCTACATGGATATATTGAAGGCGCATTTGATGGACTTCCCGATCTTAGCAGCAAGCCAGATGTCTCAGCAAATCCTGTAAAGAAAAACACACCAGCAAAGAAAAGCACGCCTACAAAGAAAAAGAAATAACTGCCTGAAAAAAATAATGAAACCCGCCTATTCGGCGGGTTTCATTATTTTTTCAACCTTCTCCTTTGGATAGGGCCAAATCTCTTCTTGTACGCCCTTTGCCAGGAAAAAATCCCCAGCACGCACAGTAACAGTACCTTCCATCGTATGCACCGTCACCATTTGATCGGCATCCCCATTGGTAATATCCGTCATGGGAACCAACAAGGTAACAGCTCGCTTAACGCAATATCCTGGCCCAACAATGATATAAGTTTCATCAAAAATATCTGGAGCCACAGGCCAGACATCATCAGGCTTATCCATCTCACTGATCAACATATCGCCCTTATTCGCCATTAACTCCGCTCCCCAGGGCGTAATAATCCCCATTGTCTGCGGTTCATCATCATCGGGAGAAAATGGAACCACACGTCTTTGCTGCATATTTCGATAAGGCTTAAAGTTCAAAGTTTTTATAACTGCATCATCCGATTCTATTTCAACTGGTTCTTTCATGATGTCCTCTTCGTCAGTATAATGTGTCTACATTTCATTTGGAAGGTAGTCAATAAATTACGTCGTAACATTCTAGTTTGATAAGCAAATATAAAAAATTTACCAGATCAAGCAGGAGAATCAACTTCATGCAGCCTTATTTATCCAAAATCACCAGCTCCGCTCTCTTTATTTTAGTTTTCGCATCCATCGCTTGTGTAAATTTATCCTCTCCAGCAGATCCATCAGCAACCACCTACCGCTATGATAACCTGCCTGATGCAACCAACCATGATGAAACAGTTGCAAAATATCGCGCCATTTCACAATGGGGGAAAACAAATATCAGCTATTATTTTATCAATAACACAGAAAAAATTAATGGCAATATCGAACGAGATCTTGTCCGAGCTGCCTTTGCACTTTGGGCGGATGAAACCCCGCTCGCCTTTAACGAGGTATCTGCTTCCGCTCAGGCAGACATTCTCATCGGCTGGGCAGAGAGCGAACATGGCGACGGAGACCCCTTCGACGGCCCCGGCGACGTACTCGCCCATGCATCCTATCCAAATCCGTACGATGACAGGCAGGTATTCCTGCACTTTGACGATGCAGAACGCTGGGTAAACAGCGACTCTCAAAACGTAGATCTCCTTACCGTCGCTGCACACGAGATCGGGCATAACCTCGGTCTCGACCATAGCAATGACAGAAATGCATTAATGTATCCATCCTACTCAGCGCCGCACCGCTTCCTTGGCAACGATGACATCGCAGGAATCCAATCCCTCTATGGCCTCGCTTCCGAGCCAGCTAACGCACCCGAAGCCCCACCCCAGGGAGCTACACCTCCTCCAAGCGCAGATCAGGACAGCGATAAAGACGGCATCTCCAATGAAGAGGAAGTTTTACGCACAGGCACAGACCCCAACAAAGCAGACACAGACAACGACGGCATCAACGACGGCGTGGAAGTGCTCTACCGCATGAATCCGCTTGACCCAGATATGGACAAGGATGGCGTAAATGACGGACAGGAAGTTGCCCAGGGCAGCGACCCATTTTTTCCAGACCAAAATACAAATATCTCGCCTGAATTAAGCAGCGATGTTAGCGAGTTCCTCACACAGGCTGTCGAATTACAAATTAAAGCGTACATAGATGGAGATGCATCCATCGCATCCACAATTCTTGCAGGCGACCTGTTCGCCACACTGGAGCAGGAGATTGCGTCCCTGAATCAACAAGGCCTCGTTCAGGTTTCAGAGATCAACTACTATCAAAGTTACATTGACGACATTCGTGTTATCAATAATTCCCAACTCGAAGTGGATAGCTGTGAAACATGGGCAACAAACATCTATCGCCGCTCAGATGGCGCACTCATTCAAAGCGCAGAGCCGCGCTTGTTGCCACAAACCATCACGATCCAAAAATTGAATAGCGGCTGGTTTATCACGCAAGTCAGCTTCTTCCAAGCTCCTGCATTCTGCGAATAAACAATGAACAAATTAATCGTCATTGTTGGCGTCAGTGGAACAGGAAAAACCACACTTGCAAATGCGCTTGTAAAAAAAGGACAGTTCAATCTGGTTCTTGAAAAACATACCGAACGACCATTCCAGTCCCTGTTTAAGCAGGACCCAAAATATGCGCTTGCAAACCAGTTGGATTACTTGATCGTTCGTGCAGAGCAGGAATATCAATTACGACAGGGCAGTATTCCCGCGCTCATGGATGGCGGCCTCGATCTCGACTTTCACGGATTCACACGCCTGTTTCACAAACATGGCTGGCTCAGCGATACTGAATTTGATCTGTGCAAGCGCTTCTATTTTCTAACCCGAAGCCTGCTGCCCCTTCCAGACCTTATCGTCGCTGTCAGCGCCTCCAGTCAAATTATCAGCGAAAGACTTGCTTCTCGAAACAGGATCAACATTGCGTCCAGCGAAGATGCAGAGCTATTAAGTCAGTATATTGAAGAGTGGCTGGAAAATATTCCAGAGGAGAAAATCCTCAGGCTTGATATTTCCAATGAGGGCATGGAATACGCAGCGAGCGTAAAGGCGATCATCGATAAGCTGGAGGAAAAGTGATCGTTGTTGTGATGGGCGTTTCTGGGAGCGGCAAAAGCACGATCGGGCAAATGCTGGCCGCCCGCCTGGGCTGGGATTTTTACGAAGGCGACAGCTTTCACCCGCAGCACAATATTGAAAAAATGGCACAAGGCACGCCTCTTACCGATGAAGACCGCGCGGGCTGGCTCGCGTCCATTGCAGAACAGATATCACTCGTGGAGCAAGAAAAACAAAACGGGGTAATAACCTGCTCGGCCCTCAAGAAATCTTATCGCGACAAACTTGAAGCCGCCTCAAAAAATATTAAATTTGTTTTCCTACATGGTCAGCATGATCTGCTTAACGAACGGCTGAATTCACGCACAGGGCATTTTATGAAATCAAAACTCCTCCACAGCCAGCTGGAAACTTTGGAGGAGCCAAAAGACGCGCTGAAATTTGATATTTCCGATACGCCAGAAAAGATTATTGGGGATATTATTCGAATACTTGGTTAATATTTTCTCAACATATTTTCCAGATTCTTTTTCACTTCAGGCCATTCCGAATCAATCACACTGTAAAACACCGAATGGCGGATATGGCCATCAGGCAATATCATGTGATTGCGAAGCACGCCTTCTTTCCTGGCCCCGATGCGTTCAATGGCTTTTTGTGAACGCTCGTTGCGTGAATCTGTTTTCAATTGCACACGGATGGCACGAAGCGTTTCAAACGCATGCGTCATCAACAAATATTTACATTCTGTATTGACGGGCGTGCGTTGAAAATCTGTTCCATACCACGTACCACCGATCTCCAGACCGCGATCATTTGGCATGATGTTCAAGTAACGGGTTGCCCCAGCTACACGACCCGACTCAAGATGTATCGCTACAAACGGGCGGTCCGTTCCCTTCTCAACGCGTTTTAAGATATCCAGAACCCAGTTCCGCATATCCGTCTCTGTTTTCATGTCTCCATACAGCATAAAATGCCAAAAGTCCTGACCCACTCCAATTTCAGCCAGCCCAAGGACGTGGGCTTCCGTCATTGGCTCAAGCCGCACATATCTGCCCTGTAAAGTTACAGGGGCAACCCAGTATGTTGTCATTTTTCGCTCCCAAAGAGTTCTTGAATTTTCTGATATCGAAAATCAAAGATGGACTTCAAGCGGTTTTTGATCCAAAGAGAATGGATGATATCGCCTAAAAAGGCGAACGGTAA
>JAVBXV010000299.1 GCA_030824405.1 Anaerolineales bacterium
ATAGGCACTATCGGGGCGGGCTTGCTTACCGCCGATAAATAATTTTGCTGTTCTATCAATTACAGGTCTAAGATCAAAGGTCGAAGGTCGGGAGCCGTTTGATTTTGCTTTCACCTTTTTGGGTTTTACAACTTCTGACTTTTGACTTTCGACTTTCGACTTTTTAACGTACTCCCAAAGTCCCTCTTTGCCGCCCTCGCGTCCAAAGCCTGATTCACGATACCCGCCAAAACCTGAAGCGGCATCGAATAAATTCGTTGAGTTGATCCAGACTGAACCCGCCTTCACTTGCGTGGCGATATCCAACGCCAGATTAATGTCTTCGCTCCAGATGGATGCAGCGAGACCGTAGCGGGTGTTGTTGGCTAACTTCACTGCTTCTTCGGGAGTGCGGAAAGTCATTGCGGCGAGAACAGGCCCGAAGATCTCTTCCTGTGCAATCGTGGAAGCAGGCGCAACGTTCGTGCATAAAGTTGGCGGGTAATAATAACCATCCGTTGGGCATTGCCAACTGGGCTGCCAGATGTCCGCGCCTTCTTCTTTTCCTTTTTTCACATACGAGTCGATCGTCTCTTGTTGTGCAGGGGAAACGATCGCGCCGATGTCTGTGGTTTTATCGAGCGGGTCGCCCACGCGCAATTTTTCCATGCGTGCCTTCAACTTGGCATACATCTTTTCAGCAACACCTTCCTGCACGAGCAAACGCGAACCCGCACAACAAACCTGTCCCTGATTGAACCAGATCGCGTCCACCACGCCTTCCACTGCCGAGTCCAGATCGGCATCGTCGAAAACGATGAACGGGGATTTTCCTCCCAGCTCAAGCGAAATCTTTTTGGGCGTACCCGCTGTCGCCTTGCGCAGGGTGCGTCCCACATCCGTTGAGCCCGTGAAGGCGATCTTATCCACATCTGCATTGACCAGCGCCATGCCCATTTTTCTGCCTTCGCCCGTGACCACATTGAACACGCCAGGCGGCAGTATCTTTTCACAAATTTCCGCAAACAACAGCGCGGTCAACGAGGTGAAACCAGCGGGTTTCAAAACCACGGTGTTGCCCATCGCCAGCGCGGGCGCAACCTTCCACGACAGCATCAGCATCGGGAAATTCCACGGGATGATCTGCCCCACCACGCCAACGGGTTCGTAGCCGTGCAGTTCAGTGGACATGATCTGCGCCCAGCCTGCATGATGATAAAAATGGCGCGCAACCAGCGGGATGTCAATATCGCGCGTCTCGCGGATCGGCTTGCCGTTGTCCATCGTTTCGAGGACAGCGAACAGACGCGAATTTTTTTGAACCTGACGCGCGATCGCATACAAATATCGCGCTCGCACGTGACCTGATAACTGCCCCCAGCTTCGAAAAGCCTTTCGCGCCGCCTTGACCGCATCCAGCACATCGTCTTCGCTGGCTTTGGCAACGTCTGCAAGTTTTTGCTTCGTAGCAGGGTTGATCGAGGGGTACCATTCCTTCGTGGAAGGGTCACGCCATTCGTTATTGATAAAAAGTTGGAACTTGCCATGGTGCGCGGCGATCCAATCCAACGCAGGCTTGGAAGCCTCAGGCGCAGGGCCGTATTCTAAGGTATCGAGAATTTCTGAAATTGTCATAACGCAAATCCTTTTTCACATGCAACGGATATACAGCCCGCGAATTTATTCATTTTCATTGTCATCATCATTATCATTGCCATTGTCCCTGCGATAGGTGAACCACTCAGGAGGGGTTCCGCCTCTTTGCTTGTTCCAGTTACCAACCACTTGTTGAAGCGCGCCAGGGATGCGAAAACGCAGAGACTCGATCTCTTCGGCATAACGTTTATAGACCGAGCGGTCATCGCTTTGGTCACTGCTCAATTCCTCATGGATCACTTTCAGCAGGGCCAAAGCCAGGTCCACGGTCATATCTTCTCTGGCATCCAACAATTTCTGGAAGAGAGATAGTTTATCCTCAGTGGTGGGCGTACGAAATAGATCTTTATAGCTCGATGAAGTAGACATCCGACCTTTATGTTAATCTTTTCTCTTGTTCTGAAAACTCAAGACATGTTGAGCGGCAGAAAAAGGATTTTTTCTCAAAGACAATTTCTCAAATATATTACGAACGCTGTAAACAGATCACCCATGTTTTGGCAGGGAATGGATCCCACCAATCATCTGGCCACGCATAACCGAGCCGCTTGTAATAAGGGCTGGCAGGGTCATCCTTCCAAAATGAGGAGGGCAATGGCTGTTCAATGAGACCCCAATCATATTCAGGCGCCTGGGTATCCACTGCCACATCCACATAATGATGCCATTCGCCATTGTTCCACACAATGCCCTTGTTCACACCTTTATAATATTTTTGGCAGTATCCTGATGGGTCGCCAGCAGAAAAAAAGGCGGGCGCAAAAACCACTGCAGATACAGCCGCAAGCGCGGCCACAAAAACCAACGAAGCTATAACGGTAAATAATCCACGCAAAAATCTTTTCATATTTTCCAGATCCAAACCTGTAAAACTTAACCCAAAGCCTGATACTGCATGGACGCATATCGTCCATAGGCGAAATGCTCCAGCTGGCGTTCAATATCATTTAACAACGCACTCGCCCCAATACGGAAAAGATTTGGCTGCATCCATTCTTCGCCGAGCTCTTCCTTCATCAAGATCAACCAATCCAAAGATTGTTTCGCAGTACGAACTCCGCCTGCGGGTTTAAAACCAACCTTGTGACCTGTTTGTTCATAATAATCACGGATGGCACGCACCATCACCAAGCTGACAGGCAGGGTGGCATTGGTCGGCTCTTTGCCTGTGGACGTTTTAATAAAATCTGCGCCCGCCTGCATACAGACATAGCTGGCGCGCATCACATTTTTAAGCGTACCCAACTCCCCCGTAGCCAGAATGGATTTCATGTGCGCAGGTCCGCAGGCTTCGCGGAAGGCTTTCACTTCATCGTACAGCGCCTTCCAATTCTGCGTCAACACATATTGGCGCGAGATCACAATGTCAATTTCACTTGCGCCCGCTTTGACAGAGGCTTCAATTTCCTGAATTTTTTGTTTGAAGGGATTCATACCAGCAGGGAAACCCGTGGAAACCGCCGCAACAGGAATGCCCGAACCTTCGAGCGCTTCCACAGCCACAGGAACCATCGCATGATACACACACACCGCCCCAGTAGTGATGGGCGCGTCCACCTTCAAGGCTGCCAGTAGATCTGCACGGATCGGTTGACGCGCTTTGACACACAAACGCTTCACCGTCCCTGGTGTGTCATCGCCCGAGAGAGTCGTCAGGTCAATGGTGCGCACAGCTTGCAGCAGCCAGGCCGCCTGCCATTCTTTTTTCACAGTGCGGCGGGTCGAGATCGTGGCCGCGCGCCGCTCCACAGCAGAGCGATTCACTTTTACATCCTCCACAGGCCCAAGGTCCAGCGGGAGGATCGGTACTCTATCCAATTGTTTCGATGATTTAGCCATACGCTTTAGATATCCTTATATTTCAATTATACAGCCAATGGAGTTGGGCAGTATAATTTCGCGCTATGACCTCTCCCTACTTTATCGAATCTTTTGTAGACACTGGATTGGGCAACTCCGCCTATCTGATCGGATCTCACGAGACAAAAAAGGGGATATTAATAGACCCGCTTCGTGACGTGGACCGTTACCTGTATGCCGCCAACCAGCACGGGATTCAACTGACGCATATTCTAGATACCCACCTGCATGCAGATTTTGTCTCTGGCAATCTTGAGATTGCATCACAAACAGGCGCACAAGTGGGCGCGAGCGCCAAAGCCAAAGTAGGTTTCGAACACAGGCCGTTGACAGAAGACAGCGTTCTGGATATGGGCGCGTTCCAGATCAGGGTCATAACCACGCCAGGCCACACTCCCGAACATATTTCATTCCTACTGGTTGAACCCGATGGAAAAACTCCATCCGCTTTATTTAGCGGTGGCGCATTAATTGTCGGCGGCGCGGCACGCACAGACCTGCTCAGCCCCGAACTCACCCACACACTAGCCCGTCATCTTTATCACACCATTCACAATAAATTACTCAAACTGCCTGATGAAGTCAATGTATATCCCACACACGGCGCGGGATCATTTTGTATTGCACCTGCCTCGTCCGACAGAACCACGTCCATTGGGCGTGAACGGGCCACGAATGCATTGGCGCAGCCGCAAAGCGAAGCAGAATTTATCAAACGCGCGTTGACTGGCCTGCCTTCTTATCCCACCTATTACAAATACATGCGCGATATCAATCAACGTGGCGCGAAGATATTGGGCGGCGTGCCTGTGCTCAAGCCGCTATCTGCACAGGAAGTAAAAGCATTCATGGATGCAGGTGTTGTGGTCATTGATGTACGCGATCCAAAAGAATACGGCAAGGGGCATATCCCCAATTCCTACTGCATCCGCACAGACGCGCCGCTGACCACGTGGGCAGGTTGGATGATCCCGTTTGGAAGTAGGATCATGCTGCTTGCTGAATCAGCAGACCAAAGGGCAGACGCGACGCGGCAACTCATCCGCATTGGCTATGATGATCTGGTTGGATATGTCGAAGGCGGCATCGATGGTTGGGCGCGCGCGGGATATGAAGTGGACACAACGCAGAGCATGCCCGTAAAAGAATTGCGCGAACGTTTGAGTGAAGTCACGCTGGTGGACGTGCGTCAGTTATCTGAATGGAATGACGGGCACATCAAAGGCGCGATCCATTTTGAAGGCGGGCGCATTCCGTGGGAAGAACTGC
>JAVBXV010000123.1 GCA_030824405.1 Anaerolineales bacterium
GAATGATCTTCTGTCCATTGGGGAGTTGGGCGGCATGTGTAGAGGCGTGATCATTCTCTTTCGGGCTGAAGCAGGTTGGGGCGGGGGAAGAGAGGCGCGGTTCTCCATCTGCCTCGAAGGACATTTGAGAAGACAACTCTTTGAGGGTTTCAAGCGAGTTCATACATCCATTATAGAATATATGTTCTAGTTATTCAAGGAGCAATTTTTTGGGAGGTTTGACACTTGGGCTGGCGCTGAGGCGTGGCTATACTGACATAAAGATTCAGGAGGCTGATATGTGTGAATTCTGTACACAGCATGGGGAAGGGGAGAAGTGGTATTTAACGATGGAGAATTATTCGAAGGATCTGCTGGATCAAAATCAACGGCGTACATATGCGGCGGATTTTCTGAATGGGTTTGACAAGCGGGTTCCGAAAAGCATCAAGCAATTGGACAAGATCCGCAAGACGCCTTTGATGAAACTTGCCAGGCCTGTGTTGACGCATATGCAGAAGCAGGATCATTATGGGCAGGTGGTGCCGATCGAGGATGTGGAGAAGATATTCGGGATGGTGCAGGGCGCGGTGCGGCTGCCTTGTGTTTGCCGTCGTGTGACCACGGGGAACATGAATGCGCGTTATTGCTATGGCTTGACCATGGACAAGGAATTAATGGACGCGCTCGATTCGGTGTGGACGTTCAAGACTCCGTTCATTGGCGGGTTGTGCAATTGCGATCAGGATTGCATGGCGTATCGTATTACGCACGCGCGCAAGGATTACCCCGTGATGTTTCGCGCAGAATGGATCGCAAGTGTTTCGGCGGATGCGTGCAATGGCTGCCGTTTGTGCATGAGGCAATGCCAATATGGTGCCATACGATATTCATCGAATAATAAGAAAGTGGTGATCGACCCAACCGCTTGTTATGGCTGTGGTGTTTGCAGGGTAAGCTGCACCAAGGATGCGATTGAACTGCATCCACGGGAGATTGCATTCACTTAAGGCTGAGGGAGCGGCTCCGCAGGAACAGAAGCAGGCGGGTTGACGGTGACGAAGCGCCCCTTCTTTTTATCGCGGATAGCTTGTTCGTAGACGGTGAGCAGTTTTTCAGTCAAACATTCGATATTAAAAGATTGCGCTTTTTTATAAGCTGCTTCTGCGAACTTTTGCATTCTTTCAGGGTTTGAGATCAGTTTTTTGATCGCGGCGGCCAATGCCTCGGCGCTGTTCTCGACGAGATATCCCTGTTGGCCATGCTTGAGGATATCGCATGTTCCACTCGCATCAACTGCCACCACGGGCAGGCCGGCGGCCATGGCTTCCAGCGTTGCAAGTCCCTGGGTTTCTGTGATGGATGCAAAGCCGAATAAATTGGCGGCCTTCATATAAGAGGGAGTTTCAGAGAACGAAAGCGATTCGGTAAATATTACCCGTTTTCGAATGCCAAGTTCCGTTGCCAGATCTTCAAGGCTTTTTCTGTCTGGGCCGTCACCGATCAACACAAAGCGGAAGTGGGGGATATCCTTTAGCACCAGAGCGGCAGCATGCATCAGGGTGGACCAGTTCTTTTCTGGTGCGAGCCTGCCAATCGAAATCATGACGATATCTTTTTCCCAGCGCCGTCTTTTGCGGATCTTTTCTCCACTGGCTGTGCGATAGGCTTCCATGTCAATCCCCGTGGGGATGACCGTAAAGTTGTTCTTCAGCCCATAGGTATTGACCAGTGTTTCACGCATACTTTCTGAGGGAATAATGATGTGCTGGCAGCGGCGCATAAAATCCTGCAACCAACGATCGACAGCATTCTTCAAAAAATTCTGGACAGTTTCCGCGGGGAAGGGGAAATAATGAGTGTACTCACGGTATTGCGTGTGGAAGGTAAATACCAAAGGCAAGTTGAGCTCCTGCGCTTTGGCTGCGGCGGTTTGCCCAAGCAGGAACGGATGATGGGTATGGATCACGTCCAGCTTGACTGCGGGGAGCAGGCGGTCGATGAAGGGGGAAATGGGAATCGCGGCTGGAATATCCACGCCAGTTGGCAGGTTCAGGCTTGGGTAGCGAAAGATAAAAGGGTCCACATCCACGTAGTCTGCATGCTCCTGAGCGAAGATGAATACGTTGTGTCCCTTGCGGGTAAGCTCATCTCGAAACGAACGCACCGAGCGGACAACGCCGCTGATGACAGGCAGATAGGTGTTTGTGAAGTTAGCAATATGCACGGCTGTTCCTTTTAGACACGGCTGATAGCAGAGACGATATCGGTTTTTGATTTCATGAAATATTCGAGAACATAATAGGCATAGACCACCATGCCCGCATTCCATGAGAGCGGCGATTCGGATTTGTACCAAAAGCTGGAGAGCGGCCTGCCATTGGGAGCGTAGACTTCATGCACCTGTTGGTCTGCCACGATGACCTCTGCAATACGCGAGAGGATGCCATGTGCTTCGTCCACGCGGCCGCTGCGTGCGAGGGCAACCACATGCCAGCCGCCGATCCACAGCCAGGCTGCGTCGGTGTGATAATTTGCCACGCCGCCCAGACGATTTTCCAGCGCGATCAGGTTCGGCGGGTAGGATGGGTAAGCCACTTTGGTAGGTACCGGGTTAGCCATGCCTGTCACGATCAGCGCGTCCATGATGGAATTGGCCTGATCTGCGGGAGCCAGGTTCCAGGCAATTGCGAGGAGATTTCCGCTGCTGGTTAATTGATCGAGCGTGTTACTGGCGGCGTAGTATCCCAATTCGGGACGCCAAAGACGCTGTTGAATTGCATCTGCGACCTGCTGTGCTTTTTTTGTATAAAAGGGGACTTGATCTTTCAGGTCAAAATGCTTTGCAGCATCGGCCATCTCATGCAGGGCTTTCCAGTAGACCACATTCGTATATAGCACGTGTCCGTCACGGGCGATGCTGTCTGCCCAATCTGCATAGGGACCCTGAGTGAGCAAGCCATCTGCGTCATCTTTGACGGCACTCTCTGCCCACGCGAGGGCTTTGACGAGTGACTCCCAGTGTGTTTTTAGAAATTCATGATCGTCTGCCTGGAAGCTGTAGTGAATGGCCGCGATGACCATCAGGCATTGACCGTCGAGCGAGGGCGTGCCATGTCCCGTCAGATATTTTGGGCGCATGAGGATCTCGGTGGATTGTTCCCTGTTGAGCAGTGAGTGCATCCAGCGTGTGACCATGCCTATGGAATGAAGCTTGACGGGGAATTGTCCTTCGGGTGTCTGGTGATCGAGGAAGGCTTCGAGTGTATCTTTGACAACTTTGAATTCCTTCAAGGCCAGCAATCCATAGGATGCGAAACTAAAATCACGCGCCCAGCTCTCACGGAAGTTGCGATAGCCGGCGTGCAGGATCTCTCTGGTTTTGCGATTCCCGAAGAAGCGTACTTCAATTGCAGAGCGAAGGTTATCTGCCGCAATAAACAAGGCGTGTTCTTCAACCGTATCGAAATCTTCAGCCTTGGACAAGACCGCGCGCGATAACAGCCTTGGCTGTTTGAGAATGGCAGACAGATATTGATACGCAATCAGGGACGCGACCGCGGCAGATGCCCCAACTGCCAATCCTTTGACGAAACTTGGGAGGTCTATATTATTATTTGAATTCATAATAATTATTATATATCTTTGCCCGCCTGATTGCACATCGGCCACCTGGCGGAGAGAGGGGAGGGCTTGATAAATAGAAACGCTGATAAAGGCCTCGAAGTTTTTGAAGCCTTTATCAGCGCAAGCTGCAACGGGTGTTAAGTAGACTGCTTGCAAAAGTAACAGACAGAATTTTGCAAAAAACTTTCCCCGCGAATTCACGCTACTCTGTTTTTAAAAAAATGTGCAGAGCAGCGGAAGGAAATCGAATTATGCAAGAGGTTTATTATGGAAACCTGGCGGCGAGTTACTCCAATTCCTTTTGAATGAGTGCGGCGAATTCAGGCGGCAGAGCAGATAGATCCACCCCGGTGTTGCCAAGCAGGATGCGTTGTAGAACTTTACCCAGCTCCTGCAGTTCGGCGGGAGCACTTGTGGAACCTGCCAGTTTCTGCGCTTCTTTGAAGAATTGTTCCGCTTCCGGGCGCCTCTCACGTGAGGAGCGGATTGCTCCTGAGATGAATTGCTCTGCCGTCATACCTTGTTCTTGTTGAGGAGGCTGGGTGAGCCAATCGGGAAGGGGAGAGTCGATGACTTCGCTCCATGCAGAATTAAACGATTCTGCGCCGATCTGTTGACGTACACTGATAAGAATTTCAGCTACTTTCTGGGCATCGGGACGTGCACCAATAGAAGAAAGGGTTTGTAAACTCTCAACCAAAGCCAAAATCGCGCGCGGGTACTCATCTTGCGAAATTAGGAGTTGTCCAAGCATGGCCAAGGTGGCGGACTTGCCTTGCAGGTCGCCCAGCCCTTCCTTGATCTCAAGCGACTGCTGGTACATCTTCATCGCCCCGTCCAGATCGCCGCGCACACGCAGAATGTATGCCATTGCATGCAAGGTGGCGGACTTGCCTTGCAGGTCGCCCAGCCCTTCATCAATCTTTTGCGACTGCTGGTACATCTTCATCGCCCCGTCCAGATCGCCGCGCACACGCAGAATGTATGCCATTTCATGCAAGGTGGCGGACTTGCCTTTCAGGTCGCCCAGCCCTTCCAAAATTTCCTGCGACTGCTGGTACATCTTCATCGCCCCGTCCAGATCGCCGCGCACACGCAGAATGTATGCCATTGCATGCAAGGTGGCGGACTTGCCTTGCAGGTCGCCCAGCCCTTC
>JAVBXV010000202.1 GCA_030824405.1 Anaerolineales bacterium
GCGTTCCGTTGTTTTTGGGCGACTGGCGAATGTGCTCCAGGCCTGCTTCAAGTTCTTCGGTTGATAAATGTTTTGTCATGATTTCTCTCTTTATATTTTACAGATCCATTGAAAAGAGTTTTAGATCAATTGTGTCTTCTGGCAGCCTAATCATTTTTTCGTAGGTGAGCCCGATTTTTTCAAGAACGCGGATGGATTCTTTGTTGGCGGGGTCAACGATGCCCACTAGTTTGTTCAGGCCGACCACATCTTTTGCATATGCCTTCATCCCCAGCGCGGACTCGACTGCATAGCCTTTCGCCCAGTAGCGCGGCAGGAAGGCGTAGCCGATGTCTACATTTTCGAGTGTGTCACGTTTGATCAACCCGCACATGCCGATCGATTCGCCTGTCTCTTTTAGGATGACGAGGCTGAGACCGAAGCCGTTTTTTTCGTAACTGGTCATGGGTCCCTTGTGCAGGTAGGCTTGGGCATCTTCCAGTGTGCGGACATTTCTATCGCCGATATTTTTTATGAATGACGGGTCGTTCAACAGTTTAAGGATGAAGCCTGCGTCTTCTGTATTAAATTGGCGGATGAGCAATCGTTCGGTTTCGAGTACGTTCATGAATTAATGCCTCAGAGTGGATTCTGTCTTTCGTTTTTTGCGGTAGGTCAAAGGTTAAGAAAGAAGCGCAGGTTATGAGTCGGCTGGCTGATCTTGTTTGGCGAGAATGTTTTTTAATTCGAACATGTTTGCAAACGGAATCGCACCTGCTTCTTGTAGTGTGCGCGGATCTGTGCACGCGGCGTGCCCGTAGACTTTCATGCCTGCGCGCACGCCAGCGGTTACACCAGGGATGCTGTCTTCAACAACGATGCAGCGCTCGGGGCGGACGTTGAATGCCTGTGCGGCGGCGAGATATACATCGGGCGCGGGCTTGGCGTTGGGAACTTCCAGACCGCTGAAGATCGCGCCTTCAAACTGCTGCGTCAACTCGGCAATTTTTAGCCGAAGCATAATTTCACTACGGCTTCCATTGGATGCGATGCAGATCGGGACGGTCAGGCTTTCGATCAATGCGTGAATGCCTGCCACGGGTTTGAGTTCTTGTTTGGATAACGCGGCAAGGCGTACATTGAATAGGGGATAAAAATCTGTTGGCGGCGTCCAACTTAATTGTCTGGAGGTGACCTCCAGCCTGTTGTGTATGGATACGCCAGAAAATTTGTGCAGATATTCTTCGTGATTTACATCAAAGCCGTATTCTGCGAGCATTTGGACATAGACTTGATTGGCGAGCGGTTCGCTGTCTACCAGCACACCGTCGCAATCGAAGATGACAAGGTCAAAGGAATTATTGTTCATAGGGATGGGATTATACATGAAAGCGAAACTCTGCCAATTTTCGGTAATAAATACTCCCCACGCTGAAAGGGTGGGGAGTTGGTTGTTTTTGGTGGTTGATATTACTCTTCTGTGCTCGGGTCGGATGAGTTTCGTTGGTCGCGTATTTTGCTCGCCCTGTTCTTTAGATCGCGGAAGAAATCGGTGTTCACAATTTCCTCTACTTGATTCTGGCGTTTGGCTTCGTCGATCTCAACCCGCAGTTTGATGACCTGCTGTTGTAATACTTCCACGCGTTCCTGAATCTTATCCACCATTTTGCTGAATACATAGGCGAGAATGTTGATCTCGTTTCGAAACAGTTTATTTGTATGCAGTGGGGCGAAATCCTGTTCGTAGTTGCCTTCACCGACTGCATCAGCGGCGCGGGTTAATTTGAGAATGGGGCCAGTGATCATTTTTGATATCCAGAAGATGGCGATGAAGACGATCAGGTAGATGATCAGAAATACGATCAGTACCGTGTTGCGGATCGTGCGTTGGACCTGGTCCACTTCGCCTGCTTCGAAATCAATTCCGACTCCGCCGATCAACTGGCTGTTCGAATCCAATATTGGCATCCACGCGGAGTACCACGTGCCCCAATCGTCTGTGTATGACTCGAGAATCCCTTCTTCATTGGTGGATAGGGTCAATTCGGTTGTAAGTTCGCCGCCCTGTACGCTTTCAAGGAAGAGAGTGGATTTCTCAGGATTGTATATTGCCGCCAGATCGACAACGTAAAAGGCATCCCCAATTGAGCCATCGTTGACCCAAATGTAAGGCCAGGCGCGGGGTTCAATTTTGTGCAGGGTGTCCATTTGCTGGAGCAGTTGTTGATAGCGGGGGTCGTCAGAAAAGCCAGCAGTGGTTGCTGTGTCAGACTGTGCCAATGCAGATTGCATGGCGGTTTCGCTGCTCTTTGCTTCCTGCCATGCGAGACCTGCCGCGTTAGGTTGTGCTTCCTGTGAAATGGCTAGTAGCTCATCCCCGTCCACGCTTAAGGCTGCGATTTGCACGATTTGCGCTAGATCCTGACCGACGTGGTTTAATGCCTGCTGGGTGGAAAATTGATAGAACCAGTAAAAGATCCCAGTCATGATGATCGTTATCAATAAAGTGAAAATGATGATCAACAACCATTTCACGCTCAGAAAAACATTGGTTTTGGGTGCTGTGGTTTCAGTCACTTGATTTCCTCACAGAAAATAAAATTAAGATGTTGACATTGTTTCATTCAGACAATTAATTGCCCTATCATACACGATTTTATAAACCGCGCCGATCACTGCAAAACAAGAACTGAAGTTGTAATTTAAGCATATATTTTCCCCTCACTAGTTTTACACCTTTAACCTTCATCCCTTATAATTGTCTTCGCCGATCCAAATATCCTCATTCAAAAATCGAGACCTCCATGAACCAACTCATCGAATGTATCCCGAACTTTTCAGACGCACGCCGACCCGAAGTTATCGATCAGATCGTCGCCGCCATCCAATCGGTCAGTGATGTAAAAGTCCTCGACCGTTCCTCCGATCTCGACCACAACCGCACCGTGCTCACTTTTGTAGGCACACCCGCAGGTGTGGAAGAGGCCGCCTTCCGCGCCATCAAGACCGCCGCCGAACTCATCGATCTAGATCAGCACACAGGCGCGCATCCACGCATGGGCGCGACAGATGTCTGTCCCTTCGTGCCGCTCAGCGACGTCAGCATGGATGAATGTGTTGCCATTGCCCAAAGGTTGGGTCAGCGCGTTGGAAGCGAACTCAGCATCCCCGTCTATTTGTATGAAGCGGCTGCCACTCGTCCCGAACGCACCAATCTTGAAAACGTCCGCAAGGGGCAATACGAAGGCATCAAGGCCGAGATCGAAACCAACCCTGAACGCAAGCCTGATTTTGGCCCAGCAAAACTTCCCAAGGCGGGCGCAACTGTCATTGGCGCGCGCAATCCGCTCGTCGCTTTCAATATTTATCTCACCACCGATGATGTCGACATCGCCAAGAAGATCGCCAAGGCTGTTCGTCAATCTTCGGGCGGCCTGCGTTATGTGAAAGGTCTTGGCCTACTCGTGGATGGCCGCGCACAAGTTTCGATGAACCTCACCAACTTCCGCGAAACGCCGATCGGCCGCGTGGTTGAATTCATTCGCCGCGAAGCCCAGCGTTACGGCGTTGCCATTCATCACAGCGAGCTCGTTGGATTAATTCCACAGGAAGCTTTGGTGGATGCGGCAGTCTGGTATACCCAGCTTGATCAATTCGACAAGGAACAGATTCTTGAGTCCAGGCTTTTCTCTGCGTCAACCGCTTCCAACTCCGCTGATACCTATCCCTCTTTCATTGAGGAATTAGCCGCACCCACGCCAACCCCAGGCGGCGGTTCTGCAGGAGCCTACGCGGGCGCCATGGGCGCAGGTCTCGTGGCCATGGTTGCAGGCCTCACGATCGGCAAAAAGAAATATGCCGAATTTGAAGCCGAAATGCAGGCCATCCGCGTTGTGGCAGAAAAACTCCGCAAAGAACTCACCCAAGCCGTGGACGATGACGCATCTTCCTTTGAAGTGCTCATGGCAACTTTCAAGCTGCCCAAGGAAACTGAAGAACAAAAGTCCAAGCGAAATTCAGCCATTATGCAGGCGACACTTAACGCCGCGCATATTCCCCTGCATGTTTCAGAAGACGCCGTCAAAGTCATGGAGCTTGCGCTCAAGTGTGCACAGCATGGCAACGTCAACGCCATCAGCGACTCCATGTCTGGTTTCGCCATGGCACGTGCCTCTCTCACTGCGGCAGGATACAACGTCAAGATCAACATCAACTCACTCGAAGACAAATCCGCTGGCGAAAAGATGTTGACCGAACTTGCCGATCTCGAAAAACAAGCCGACGAACTGGAAAAAGAAATCCGCCAGGTCATGCAAGACCGCGGTGGACTTTAGCAATAACTTCTGGATGCCTTCACCAAATTAAACGAATCCAAAGGTAAAATCTTGGATATTAAATCTTAAATCGGAGAAAATGAATGGGACTAAAACCTGACCACTGGATTCGCAAGATGGCAACCGAACAAAGAATGATCGAGCCGTTTGAAGATAAGCAGGTTCGCAATGGCGTGATCTCTTATGGCGTTTCTTCCTACGGATACGACGTCCGTGTGGCGAATGAATTCAAGATATTCACCAATGTCTTTTCCGTCACCGTGGACCCGAAAAACTTCGACACAAAATCCATGGTGGATTACGTCGGCGATGTTTGCATCGTGCCGCCGAATTCATTTGCACTGGCGCGCACTGTGGAATACTTTCGTATTCCGCGTAAAGTGCTCACGATCTGTTTGGGTAAATCCACATACGCACGCT
>JAVBXV010000138.1 GCA_030824405.1 Anaerolineales bacterium
GATGAAGATGCAGAGATCACCGCGCGCGAACTGGACATTGTCTTAACTTCGCGGCCGATCGGCAATGGTGTGCGCGTGCCGCTCGCAGGCATTCCCTATCATGCCGCCGAAAATTATCTGGCGCGCCTGATCGAGAAGGGCCATCATGTTGCCATTTGCGAACAGGTTGGTGAGCAACCCGCCAAGGGAATTTTTCCACGCAAGGTGGTGCGAGTTGTCACACCGGGGACTGTGACCGAACCTGGACTTCTACCCGGGGACGCAAACAACTACCTCGTCTCGATCATACTCAACACTTCAACTACGCTCGGCGCGGACCCTGGAACTGCTTCTGTTTCGTATACAGATGTCACCACTGGAGAATTCGCCGTCACCGAACTTCCGCTTGAAGCCCTGCGCGCCGAGTTGACCAGATTACACCCCGCCGAAATTATTTATCCTGATAACCAAACATTACCCGATGGAATCACAGGTCACCTAACCGCCCTGCCCGCATGGAAATTTGAACCAGGCAAATGCAACGAAACGTTACTCGCTCAATTCAAATCATCCACATTGGATGGGTTCGGATTAAAACAAAACAGTCTATCCGTAAGAGCCGCGGGCTCGATCGTGCAATATCTGAAAGAGACACAACCCAACGCATTAAGCCTGCTGACATCATTACGATCCTACAGCTTAAACGAGTTCATGACTCTGGATGCCCCCACACGCAGAAATTTGGAATTAGACGAAACACTGCGCGGCGAACGCAAGGGTTCATTACTTGGCACGCTCGACACCACGATCACACCGATGGGCAAACGGCTTATTCATCAATGGGTCAGCCAGCCCTTGTTGAGCGTGGAAAAGATCAAACTAAGACAAAATGGTGTGCAGTATTTCTTCAGCAACGGCATGATGCGCGCTGAATTGCGTGAGGCGCTTAAACCGATCACAGACCTTGAGCGCCTGATCAACCGCGTCATTGCGGGGCAGGCTCAGCCGCGGGATCTGGTAGCGATGCGAAACACGCTCGTTGAGTTGCCCAAGGTGAAGGAAGTCACCAGCCATGCGGCCATTGATAAAAAGTGGTCTATCTGCGAAGAAGAATACTTTCTGCTGCAAAACGCAATTGACGATGACCCACCGTCCACGCTGCAAAATACAGGCGTCATTCGACCAGGTTATTCACAGGAATTGGATGGAGTGATCGAAGCCTCCAAACACGCCCGTGATTGGATCGCCAACCTTGAAGGGGTCGAACGCGAAAAGACGGGCATCAAGACTCTCAAAGTTGGCTACAACAAGGTCTTCGGCTATTACATTGAAATCTCACGTGGCGCGGCAGACAAAGCCCCTGAGAGCTACATCCGCAAGCAGACTTTGGTCAATGCTGAAAGATTCATTACGCCAGAAATGAAGGAATACGAAACACTGGTCTTGAACGCCGAAGAAAGAATTAAAGAAATTGAGACACGTCTCTTCCGCGAGATCTGCGTGGAGTTGTCGAAGGCGGCTCATAAAATTTTGTCCACTGCGCGGGCACTTGCGGAGTTGGATGTCCTGTCCGCTTTGGGCGAGGCGGCTGCTCTCGGAAGCTACACCAAGCCTGAGGTCCACGAAGGAAGCGAGTTGGAAATCAACGAGGGCAGACATCCCGTCGTCGAGCAGTTATTGAAGAATGACAGATATATCCCCAACGATGTCATTTTTGAAAAAGGCGAAGTGGTGCGCATTATCACGGGGCCGAACATGGCGGGTAAATCGACATATCTGCGGCAGGCGGCGTTGATCGTACTAATGGCGCAAATGGGTTCGTTCGTGCCTGCCGCTTCTGCATCGATCGGATTGGTGGATAGAATTTTCACGCGCATCGGCGCACAGGATGAAATTCATGCAGGGCAATCCACATTCATGGTGGAGATGGTAGAGGCGGCGAATATTTTGCACCACGCCACTTCGCGTTCACTGTTGATCCTGGATGAAATTGGGCGCGGTACATCCACATACGATGGGCTTTCGATCGCATGGGGAATTATTGAATACATTCATAATCATCCGCAACTGCGGGCGAAGACCCTATTTGCAACACATTATCACGAGTTAACCCAACTTGCAGATCTGCTGCCTGGCGTGCGCAATTACAACGTGGCGGTCAGTGAGGCGGATAATAAAGTTGTCTTCCTACATAAGATCATCGCGGGCGGAGCAGATCGTTCGTATGGTATTCATGTTGCTCAACTTGCGGGCCTGCCTGCACCTGTGATCCAACGCGCAAACGAGATCATGGCTGAATTGGAAAAGACTTCCGGGCGGGCAGTGAAGATCAACCCCCACTCTGCGCAACAAGCCGCGCTGTTCCCTGAAACCAATCCACTGCTGGATGAGATCAAAGGATTGGACGTAAACTCACTCTCCCCCATTGAAGCGCTGAATAAGCTGTTTGAGTGGCAGAAGAAGTTCACAAAGTAGATTCGGCAATGAAAAAATGGAAACTTATTTTATCGACCATCGCCGTATTGTTGATGCTGGCCTCGATCACATTTAACTTCAATGTAATTTCATCCTCTCTCGATCAACTTGCAGATTTTGGGTCGTTCATCGCATCGGGTATCGAACTTAAAGCGGGCAGAAATCCCTACGGAACATCTTCGCCATTAATCTTCGAGTCTGAATTTCCGCGCGTTCAAAGCGGAGGGAAACTTCCAAACTTAAACCCGCCCATTACTTTAATGATCTTCGAATTGCTAGCAGACAGTGACCCTGCCTTTGTGATAAACATTTGGAGAACGTTATCTTTTCTAATTTATATTGCGGCGGTATTGATCCTGTCAACTCTACACAAGCCATCCATGCTGCGCATGCTTTGGGTCTTTTCTCTTGCGGGTCTCTGGCATACTATTGGATTGGGGCAAATATACACCCCATTACTATTATTGGTTTCTCTTATATGGGTGTATTCACTAAAAGAAAAACACACCCTTGTTGGAATATTTTTAGGGTTATTGATCAGCATCAAGCCGAATTTCGCCATCTGGCTTTTATTATTTATCATCACCAAAAATTGGGTAGCAGTAAAAGCTTCAATTATCACAATCATCGTAATCGGGCTTATTCCTTTAATTAGCATGTCCCCCACAGTCTATTTACAGTGGCTGGAAGCCACAAACGTGGACAGTAAAATCCTGAGAATGCCAGGAAACAGTTCGTTAATGGGACTCACCAGCAGGATAGATCATCCAGAAATCGGCATAGGGTTGGCCGCCCTGCTCGTCTTATTGACAGCCATTCTCGTTTATCGCGCCAGCCTAAACAATAAGGAAAAGACGGTCGAACTCGTAAACGCAGCAGGGGTTCTGCTGTGCCTGCTTGCTTCCCCAATCTCATGGGCGGGTTATACAATCCTTGCACTTCCAATCTTTCTTTCGCAAAAAGATTGGAAACCGTCCATGGTCATTGCCGCGGCGATCCTGACTGTCCCTTTCAACTTCACCATGCATTTTTACTATTTGGGCTCGTTTAGCTTCATATTTTGGGGCTGGTGGTACGGTATCGCGTTGACGCTATGCTTTATTTACGTTTTATTTAGGCTGTACGATTCTGTCCCTGTGAGAGGCGGGTTGTTGCAAAGACCGTGATAATAAGCAGTATCCACACAAACTGATCCACCTCAAGCAAAAAACTATACGACAAATTTCCAACCAGAACATACATAAGTGTCAGGGGGAGAAAGAACACTTCCCAGTTCTTTGAAGATATTGCATGCCTGAAACTGCCATAGCCACACGAGAAAAACATCGCCGCAAATGGGATAAACCCTGCCAGCCCCAAATTCAATAAAATATCAATAAAGCCGTTGTCAGAAAAGAAGACCGGGAAGAGTGACCAACCTTGCCTCTCCATCATTAAGTAACGAAAATCCCTCTGCATCCACAATGCACCATACCCGTAACCCAGCCATGGCTTCTGTGTCCAGAAATTAAAGATAAGATCGCGCCATAATGGGGTGCGCCCCGTTAAGTTTGCCGAACGCCCCAGTAACCCAAAAAAGAAACCAACATTGAGAAAAAATACAATGCCCATTATCAGCAGAAAAGCAGCGAACAAATAATAATGGATGGGTTTTAATAAATGACGCCACTTCAGCCAGGCAAAACCAACCAGCAAAATAAAATGTAAGACTCCAAACACCACGATCCCAGTTGCAGAACGGGCACCGAACACCAGCACAAGCGAAAGTAAATAAAACGCCACGTCAAAGATCTTCACGCGCAATGGCTTTACGGCGGGGCTTAATACCCTAAATAAAAACAGCGCATTGAAATAAGCCATCAAATCCCCTGTATGATTACGATGCCAAAATAAAAGCCGCCATGAACCGACATACGGCACATTCTGCATGATTCCATTGGGAATAAAAATTAGTATCAAAATGCTAAGGACAATACTAACAACTGCCGCCCAGGTGACAACTTTGATCACACCCTTTAGGTCGTAAGCAACTGCTATATACGAGCCTGCCACAGTAGCAAAAACAAAAAGTATTATTTTATATAGTGACGCATCGAAATATACAGACCAGGAAAGAGAAAGAAGTGCGACAAGGACAAATATGATCAAAGCGGGGTTTCTGAGCCAGGTCTGAAAATAATCAACACCAATTACTTTTAATATAATGAAGCCAACAATCAACACCAGCACCAGCGCAACCGTCGGCATGATCGCCCAGCCCTCC
>JAVBXV010000240.1 GCA_030824405.1 Anaerolineales bacterium
GCGCGCTTTATCAAGATTTTCGAGCATGGCTTTCACGGCCTGCGGCGGGGTCATGCCTGCAAAATCAGAAGGGATGTCGAAGTTATCGAGTTTGAATTGCGCGTCGCGTACTTCCTGATAGGCGGTGGTTAGATCCTGCGCGGCTTTGGCTTGCGCGGTTTCGAGTGTCTGCGCCTCGCTGGAGGTCAGGCGGGCGATTACGTCTCCAGCGGCTACGGTGTCGCCTTCAGTTACCAATACTTCACTGATCAGACCATTGGCGTTCAAAGCCAACTCTGTATAGTTGATGGGTTCCAGGCGGCCTTCAGAAATAATTGTGTCGTCTGCAATGACAGTTGGGATGGGGGTAGCTGCAGGAGTTGCAGTGGCTGTGCCGCAGGCGGCAACGGCAAGGGCGAAGATGGCCAATGTTAAGAATTTAATATATTTCATCTTGATTTTCCTTTGTAGATGGTGCCCCAGTTTTGGGATGATGTCTGGTTTACTTACGCGAGAGGTGCTTTCAGGTTGCATATTTTCTGAGATCTCTGCAAAGTATCTATAGAATACATAAAAGAGACCGCCAATTCAAGTTGGCGGTCTCTTTTATAAAGTGATCTTGTTTGTGGTGAAATATTATCCGAAAGCGGGTTTATTTCTTTTCCTGTTTTTCCAACATCATACTGGCTTCTTCATTCAACCAGCGGCGACCATCGCGGGCGAGCAGATCGTATGCTTCAGACGGGCCCCAACTGCCTGGTTTGTAAGCAGCCAACGGCGGAGTCTGATGCGTTTCCCACGTCTGTAAAATGGGGTCGATCAGTGACCAGGCTGTCTCCACTTCATCGGCGCGGGTGAAGAGCGAAGCATCGCCTTGAATGGCATCTAGCAACAGCCTTTCATATGATTCAGGGATCGCGGTCTGGCCAAAGGAATCGGAGTAATGAAACTCCATGTCCACCGAGCGGGTTTCGTTGACAGTGTCTGGAGCCTTGGCTTCGAAGCGCACATGCAAACCTTCATCGGGCTGCAAATACAACACGAGCATGTTCGGCTTCATGGTTTGCATGGGGAACATGGCCAGCGGCGGTTCCTTGAATTGAATGATGATCTGCGATTGTTTTTCGGCGAGATTTTTTCCAGAGCGCAAATAGAACGGCACGCCTTTCCAGCGCCAGTTGTTGATGTAAAGACGGAGGGCTGCATACGTTGGCGTGGTGGAATTTGGATTGACTTCATTTTCGCTGCGATAGCCTTTGTATTGACCACGCACCGTATTCGCGGATACTTGCTCGGGCGTCATGGGCTGGATCGCGCTGAGAACTTTTACTTTTTCGTTTCGCAAATGACTCGCGCTAAAAGAGGCGGGCGGTTCCATGGCTACAAGCGTGAGCAATTGCATAAGATGATTTTGGAACATATCGCGCAGCACGCCCACGCTGTCGTAAAAACCAGCGCGATGCTCAAGGCCGACCTTCTCTGCCACGGTAATTTGGACATGGTCAATGTAGGTGCGGTTCCAGATCGGCTCAAAGATGGTGTTGGCAAAGCGTGTGAACAAAATGTTCTGCACGGTTTCTTTGCCAAGATAATGATCGATGCGATAGATCTGGCTTTCGGTCAGCGCCTTGTGGACTTGTTTGTTCAATGTGATCGCTGTAGCCAAATCTGTGCCGAAGGGTTTTTCCAACACCACGCGCCGCCAGGCTCCGTTCTCGTGCAGTTGACCTGACGAATCGAGATTGTCAATGATCGCAGGGAAGAGGGTGGGTGGCAGGGCCATGTAAAACATGCGGTTGGCTTCGCCGTTTTCCAACTTGGTGAGATAGTCGGCGAGTTTGACGAAGTCATTGGCTTCTGTATATTTGCCTGCCAGATAATATAAATTGGCAGCAAAGAGATTCCATTCTTCATCTGTGAAGGGGTAGCCTGCGTGTTCTTTTATGCCTTCATGTAAATGTTCGCGGAATTGCTCATCGGTAAATGCAGTTCCGCCGAAACCAACGATCTGGAATTTTTTGGGAGTGCGCCGCTTACGAAATAAATTAAACAACGAAGGGATCAACTTGCGCTGGGTCAGATCACCTGAGGCGCCGAAGATGACGATCGTCGTCAATAAACCATTATTGGTGGAGTTGCTCATAATAAAGTGACCATGGACAACAGACGATAGACGATGGAAAAGTTTCCATGGTTTATCGTCCATCGTCAGTCGTCTGTCTTATTCATCTTTCTTGATGGCGTGCCCGCCGAATTGATTTCGCAGGGCAGCCAGCATACGTGCAGGATAGTTCTCTTCATCACGGCTGGCGAAACGCATTTGCAGCGCAAGTGTGATGACTGGAGCAGGAACATCGAGGTCAATGGATTCAAAGACTGTCCAGCGGCCTTCGCCAGAATCGGCAACCCATGGTTTGATGTCTTTCAATTCAGTATCTTCATCGAGAGCATTGGCGGCCAGATCAAGCAGCCACGAGCGGACGACACTTCCGTTTTGCCAGATGTGCGAGATCTGTGAAAGGTCGAGGCCAAATTCCTTTTTGGCTTTCAAAATGCCAAAGCCTTCAGCGAAGGCCTGCATCATGCCGTATTCAATGCCGTTGTGAACCATCTTCACATAGTGACCTGCACCATGCGGACCCACACGTCCCCAGCCGAGTTCTTTACCTGGAGCGAGAGTCTCAAAGATGGGTCGCAGTTTTTCGGTCACTTCAAGTTTGCCGCCGATCATCAAGCTGTAGCCTTCGGTGAGTCCCCAAATACCGCCGCTGGTTCCGCAGTCTACAAAGTCAATGCCTTTTGCTTCGAGCATAGCCGCGTGGGCAACAGTCTCTTTGTAGTTTGAATTTCCTCCGTCAATGATGATGTCACCTTTGCTCAATAAAGCGGCGACCTTATCAATGGTTTCGGTGGTGGTCTTGCCAGAGGGAACCATCACCCAAACGATCTTTGGGGATGAAGTCAGTTTGCCGATCGCTTCTTCTAAAGAAGAAGCGCCTTCTGCGCCGTTCTCGATCGCGGCTTCCACGCTTTCTTTTGTGCGCGCATACCCAACAACTTTATGGCCGCCGCGTACCAAACGCGTAGCCATGTTCAATCCCATTTTTCCCAAACCAATTAATGCTAGTTCCATTGTATAAATTCTCCTGATTTTGATTGTTCGCGCTGAGTGAAGCGCAATTTATTTATGTTCATCGTCCTAAACGAAACTGAAGGACGGATTTTTATAACTTACCTGCCGCTGCTTCATCCACAAACCAGATGATCTCTCCATCTTTTGGGTCAATGCGTTGAGACGGCAATTCAGCAGGGGTGTAGGTATCACTTAATACTTTTTTCAATATCTCGGCTTTGCTTGCGCCTGCGGCAAGAAAGAAAATATTTCTGGCATCGTTGATCACGTTTTGGGTCAACGTTACGCGGTTGGCGGGGCGGCCTTGATAATTTGCAACTACGGCAAGTGTGGGCGAGTCCACGTTTACGGGTGAGTTGGGGAAGAGGGACGCGGTGTGTCCATCGTCACCCATGCCGAGCAGCACCAGGTCAAAGCGCGGCCAATCGAGCGGCGGTTCGGAGAAAACTTTCAAGGTGTTGGCATATTCTTTCGCAGCAGAAGCAGGTTCGAGGTTCGATAAGATGCGGTGGATGTTTTCATCGGGAAGATGTACCACGTCAAATAAAACTTTTTTTGCCTGACTATAACTGTTGCTTGCATCGTCCACTGGCACGCAGCGCTCATCACCCCAGAAGAAATGCATGTGCGGCCAATCCAAATTTTCTTGAGCAAGTTTTTCGTACAACTTCATCGGCGTGTTACCGCCCGAAAGCGCAGCTAAAAAACGTCCGCGCTGTTGAATGGCATCCTGTGCAATTTCGATAAATAATTTTTTTGCTGAATTGCTGATCTCGTCGATGTCTTGATAAATTTGAACCACTGTATTCGATTTCATAGTTTGCGATTGTAACCCATGTGGACTAAAATTTGACGCATGCCTCAACTTGACCTGAAAAAACTAAACACGCTTCGCACGCGGACCTTTCACCTGCCTCCCGCAAAAAGGCTTTCTTCGCCATCCCAGGCATTGACCTTTATCAATAAGCGCGGCTTCGTATATTTTTGGCCGATCAAAGATATTGACCTGCCCTCGTTGTGGACAGCGGTGGCTGGTGAGCGGCCTGTTGCCGATAAACACGACGACCCTGGCCATATTACCTGGGGTTGGAAGGATGACGCTCTCGATAAGAAGATATGGTATTACGCCAAAATATTACGCGGCAAAGCCACGATGATCTCGCTGGAAACCGCGCCGTATTTTTATGCGCTTTCTGAAAATTACGGTTCCCCTGAAGAAGATTACCTGATCGCCTATGAGGAGGGACGTTTGACGCAAGCCTCGAAGCAGGTTTATGAAACTCTGCTGGATAATGGCTCGTTGAACACGCTCGATCTGCGCAAGATGGCGAAACTCTCCAATGCGAAGGATTCTGAATTTAACAAAGCGCTGGAGCAATTGCAAAAAGATTTCAAGATCTTGCCTGTGGGTGTGGCGCAGGCGGGCGCGTGGAAATATGCGCATGTCTACGATATTGTCACACGTCATTACCCCGAGCTTTCCGAACAGGCTCGCGCCATCAAAGAATCGCAGGCACGCGCAAAATTGCTGGAACTGTACTTTGACATGGTCGGCGCGGCAC
>JAVBXV010000243.1 GCA_030824405.1 Anaerolineales bacterium
ATCGTGGAGATACCGCTTGTAGCACGTCCTTTGGCGCTGTATTCTGTCAGCGGAGTTTGTTTCCCAAACCCGTGTGTCGTGACAACCAACAAAGCAGCATCCTTCTCGATCACATCCATACTGGTGACCCGGTCTTCCTTGGCGAGACGAATCCCCTGCACGCCTGCAGCCTGACGCCCCATGGAGCGGACCTTGGTTTCGCTGAACCGCAGTGCCTGTCCGCCTTCTGTGACGATGATGATCTCGTCCTTGCCAGTGGTGAGACGTACCCAGCCGAGGGTGTCGCCTTCTTCCAAAGTCATGGCGATCAAGCCTGAGGGGCGGACCGAAGCGAATTCATCCATCTGTACACGCTTGATCTTGCCGCGTCCAGTCATCATCATACAGAAACTGTCTGTCGAGAAGTTCTTGACCGCCAGCGCAGCAGTGACTTTTTCATTGGCGTCCAGCGAAAGAATGTTGACCAGTGGAATGCCCTTCGCAGAACGATCTGCATCAGGGATCTGGTAGACCTTCTCGCTATACACTTTGCCTTTGTCTGAGAAGAAAAGCATCGTGTCCAAACTGCGGGCAGGGATGAGCATCACAACTTCATCTTCATCCTTGGTGGTGTGACCCATCACACCGCGTCCGCCACGAGATTGGGACTTGAAAGCAGCCGCAGCCACGCGTTTAATATATCCGCGCTCGGTGAGGCTAATCAGTACGGCCTCGTCTGCCACGAGGTCTTCATCGTGGATATTTTCCTTGGCGTCTGCTGCAATGCGGGTACGGCGGTCATCGCCAAATTTCTCGGCAAGTTCCTTCATATCACTTTGGATCAACGCAAGGATCTTTTTGGGATGCGCAAGCAGATCTTCGAGATGTTCGATCGTTGCGAGAATTTGCTTGTGTTCTTCTTCGATTTTCCAACGCTCGAGCGCTGCAAGTCTGCGTAACTGCATGTCCAAAATAGCCTGGGCCTGCACTTCGCTTAACTTGAAACGCTTCATCAAATTGTTCTTGGCGGTATCCACGTCTTCAGCTTCGCGGATGGTCTTGATCACGGCTTCAATGTTGTTCAAAGCGATCAGATAGCCATCGAGAATGTGGATGCGCGCGCGCGCTTTTTCAAGTTCAAATTGTGAACGACGCGTAATGACGGTCTGGCGGTGTTCAATAAATATCTGCAGCAGCCGTTTGAGCGGCAGCGTGCGCGGTTCCCCATCCACCAATGACAGGAGGATCACACCAAAAGTGGATTGGAGGGTGGTGTATTTATAAAGTTGGTTGAGCACTTTCTTGGGTTGTGCGTTGCGCTTCAATTCAATGACAATGCTCATACCGCGCTGATCAGATTCATCGCGCATGTCTGAGATCGAATCGATCTTGTCCTCACGCACGAGTTCGGCAATACGCTCGATCAAGGTTGTCTTGTTGATCTGATATGGAATTTCAGTAATGTTGATCTGATAACGCCCACCCTTCATCTCTTCGATGTGGGCAATACCACGCATGACGATACGTCCGCGGCCTGTGCTGTAGGCGGCAAGGATGCCTTCTGTGCCAACGATCATGCCGCCCGTTGGGAAATCTGGTCCTGTTACGAACTGCATCAGGTCTTCAACGGTAACATCTTCGGCCGTGTCGTAATGTTCGATCAAATAATCAATTGCGCCCGCCAACTCACGCAAATTATGCGGCGGAATGTTGGTGGCCATACCCACCGCAATACCTGTAGACCCGTTCAACAAAAGATTGGGCAAACGCGCAGGCAGTACCAGCGGCTCGATCAACGAGTCGTCAAAGTTTGGGCCGAAGTCAACTGTGTTTTTATCAAGATCGGCCAGCATTTCTTCGGCCATCTTTTGCAGGCGCGCCTCGGTATAACGCATGGCCGCAGGCGAGTCACCATCAATGGAACCGAAGTTTCCCTGACCTTCCACCAGCATATAACGCATGGAAAAATCCTGCGCCATACGCGCCATGGATTCATACACAGCCGAGTCACCATGTGGATGGAATTTACCGAGCACTTCACCAACAATACGCGCAGACTTTTTATATGAACCCGTGGAACGAATCCCCAATTCATCCATGGCGTATAAAATGCGGCGATGGACAGGCTTCAACCCATCACGCGCATCAGGCAAAGCACGCGCCACGATCACGCTCATGGCGTAATCGATATAGGCAGAACGCATCTGGGCGTCAATATCTACACTTTGAACAGTTCCTGAATTATCTGAAACAATGGGAAGGGTTGGTTCTACGGGGTCTACAGGTTCGTCGGCCATAAAGCATCCTTAATGTGGTCAAAATCATGCCAAATTGACATAAAAAAACACGAAGATGGGGGAAAACTTCGTGTCTGCATTAGATGAAGAAAGTACTTTTTGATAGTGCAATTATACCACCCGAAGCACCAACCTGCTATCATTTTCAAATATTAATAGTCTTTTCGCATATAATCCGCCTCATGCCTGCTTCCCTAACCGATGTCCGTGCTTATTACGACAAGAACACCCCCCTCTTTTTGCGCTTTGGCTCCTCGCCAGAGACACAAACCATTCACCGTTCACTCTGGCCGCAGGGAATCCACCGCCTGGAAGATGCGCTCGCGGTTTCGAACAATCTCATTCTTGATGAGGCCCGCACGCTCGGCCTGTCCCATCCGCAGATCGCAGATCTTGGCTGCGGCGTAGGAGCAACTTTGTTTCATGTGCTGGCAGGCCTGGGCGCAGGAAGAGGCGTAGGCGTCACGCTAAGCGCCGTACAAGCCCGTCTTGCCGAGTCTACGAGGCAAAGCCTGTCTTTTTCAAATGCGGCCTTTCTGCAAGGCGATTTTCAGCATGTGCCGTTGCAAGGTCCGTTCGATCTGATCTATTCCATCGAGGCTTTTATTCATGCACAAGCTCCAGCCAAATATTTGAGCGAGGTTGCGCGCTTGCTGAAACCCAAAGGCAGGCTGATCTTGCTCGATGATTTCTACCTGCCTACTCAAAGCGACTACGCGCAGCGCTGGCTGAAAGCCTACAAAGATGGTTGGTACGTGCCGAACATGCAAACCGTGGACGAAGTGCGCGCCTCTGCCTTAACCGTGGGCCTGACCCTGCGCGAGACGAAGCTCCTCACCCCGAGCCTGCGTCTGCGCGCCCTGCCCGATCTGCTGGCGAAATTTATTTTGTGGGCAGGGAATAAATTGCCGCAAGACCATCCCATTGTTCCATCCATGTTGGGAAGCATGGCATTGCAGCAATGCCTGAAGGCGGGCTGGATCGAATATCGCTGGCTCGTGTTCGAGAAGAATTGAAGCCGATCGTCTTCCTCACCAGCGGCACACGCGGAGACGTGCAACCCGTGGCCGCACTCGCACGTGGATTGCAAGACAGCGGCCACGCAGTGCGCGTGGCCGCACCGCCCGCATTTCGTGACATCGTCGAATCGCAATCTGTTCCATTTACTCCGCTCGAAGGCAACCCCAGTGATCTGCTGACAACCCCTGGCTCGCAATCTGCGTTGACCTTCAACAATAGTCCGTTACAGGGGATACAATCTGCGTTGGGGTATTTGAAAGCGGCACAGCCTGTGTATGCACAAATGCTTCGAAACGCGTGGAGCGCATCACAAGATGCCTCTGCGTTGGTGATCGGCCTGCCAACCATTTGGGGCACGTCCATTGCAGAGAAGTTGGGGATAGCGTGCATTGGCGCATTTTTACAACCTGTCACTTCAACCAGCGAATTTCCTTCACCGCTATTACCCTCCACACTAAAACTGGGACGAGCCTATAACCAATTGACCTACTGGCTGATATCTCAAGCTGTATATTTGCCGTGGCGAAGAACGATCAACCAATGGCGGCGCGATTCTTTGGGGCTGGGTCCATTGCCGTTGTTCCACGATCACTTTGCGAAAATGGATGCGGTGCTGTATGGCTTTAGCGAAAAAGTTGTGGCATATCCAAAAGATTGGAATGATAAAAAATTCATCACAGGGTATTGGTCACTGCCTGCAGATTCATACTCCCCCACTTTTGAACTTAAATCATTTATAGAAAATAATGACAAACCATTCTTCTTTGGCTTCGGCAGCCCAGGGATGCACGAGCCAATGACGTTGATCAAATTATTGATGACCACAATTGAAAAAACAAATATCCGTGCGGTGATCTCTTTGCCAAAAGATTTTGATGTGGCCGCACAAAACAAGAACATCTTTATTCAAAAAGAAAACATTCCGCACAATTGGTTATTTCCGCGCATGGCAGGGATTATCCACCACGGCGGGGCGGGGACAACAGCAGAGGCGTTGAAAGCGGGCGTGCCATCGTTCATCACGCCGCTGGCAGTGGATCAATTTTTTTGGGGTGAGAAAGTGTATCAGCTGGGAGTCAGTCCACGGGCGGTGCCGCAGAGAGAGCTGACAGTTGAGAAATTGGTCAACGCGTTGAATGAGATGAAAAACGAAACGATGAAAGAGAATGCAAAAAAACTGGGGGAAGAATTGCGCACCGAAGATGGGGTTGCGAATGCTGTGCGGGCGTTGGAAACTGTCCTCGAAACGGGAGCAGGCTAGCCGTTAAGTTTGAAGCGCGAATCTCGAAAGGCAAAATACAGCGCCAGTAGCGCGAGTCCGCTGCCGATCCAATAGGGGGCGCTGATTCCGA
>JAVBXV010000261.1 GCA_030824405.1 Anaerolineales bacterium
ACGACGCAATCATCATCGGCGGCGGTCACAATGGACTTGTAGCTGGCGCATATCTCGCGCGCGCAGGCAAAAAAGTGGTCGTGCTTGAGCGCAGACATATCGCAGGCGGCGCGGCAGTAACCGAGGAAATCTTCCCTGGCTACAAGTTCACCGAGTTTTCGTACGTGGTGAGTCTCCTGCGCCCCGAAATCATCCGCGACTTGGAATTACCCAAGCATGGACTCAAAATCCTGCCGCTACCTTCCACCGTCACGCCCATGGAAAACGGAGATTATCTTGGCGCATGGGATGACCACGACCTGACCCGCCGTGAGATCTATCGGCACTCGCCCAAAGATGCAGAAGCCTACGATGAATATGCGCGCGTCATGGCGCGTGCGGCGAAAGCCATTAAGCCGATCATCAATCTCATTCCGCCCGACCCATCCTCGCTCAGCGTGAAGGACTTGATGGGCTTGCTCAAAGTCGGACAATTCGCTGCGAATCTTTCTGAAAAAGAATTGTATGCCATCGCCAAACTCGCCACCCAATCCTCAGCGGATTTGCTCGAAGAGTGGTTCGAGTTTGACCCGTTGAAAGGTACCAAAGCCGCCAGCGGAATCATCGGCACGTTTCTTGGTCCACGCTCACCTGGAACCGCGTATGTGTTGCTCCATCACTACATGGGCGAAATTGACGGCGCCTTCCGCGCATGGGGTTTTGCCAAGAACGGCTCTGGCGGAGTCAGCGGCTCCATCCTCAGCGCAGCGAAAGCGCTCGGCGTGGAAATCAGACTCAACGCAAGCGTGAAGCAGGTCATCGTTAAGAATGGACGCGCTGTTGGTGTCGCTCTTGAGAACGGCGATGAACTCACATCCAAAGTTGTCATGTCTGCCGCAGACCCGAAGCGCACCTTCCTACAATTCGTTGAACAAAAACATTTCCCCGATGAATTCGTCACCGCGCTGCAAAACTTCCGCACACGAGGCTCGTCGGGCAAGGTCAACATCGCATTGAGCGAACTGCCCAACTTCACCGCGCTGCCCTTCAAAGGCAAAGGTCACGACTCGGCGCTGCATCGCGGCGCGGTATCCATCAGCCCGAGCATCGACTACATCGAGCGCGCCTACGACGACGCGAAGTACGGGCAGATTTCCAAGCGCCCGTATCTCGATATGATTTTCCCATCCATGATCGACCCAGACATGGCGCCTCCCGGACAGCACGTGATGTCTTGTTTCGTGCAGTACGCGCCATACGACCTCGAAGGCGGCTGGAACGACACGAGGCGGGATGAACTCGGCGAAGCGGTCATCTCGACCATCGAGCAATATGCGCCGAACATCCGCAAAGCCATCGTTGGTATGCAGGTCATCTCACCGAAAGACATCGAAGCCATCGCGGGCATCACGGGCGGCAACATCTTCCACGGCGAACTGCTGCTGCACCAAATCTTCTTCCTGCGTCCCACCCCGCAATGGGCAGACTTCCGCACTCCGCTCAAAGGCTACTACTTCGGTGCCAGCGGCGCGCACCCAGGCGGCGGCGTCATGGGCGCGGCAGGCATGTTGGCGGCAAAAGAAATTTTGAAGGATGGGATGTAGAGAATAGAAAGTGGTGAGTGGAAAATGACTTTGCCAAATTGGAATTCCGATGATTATTTAGTTGATTTTGAAGATATTACCTACACAGGTCCAATAGTCAATGCACCGTTAGAGATGAAAACTGGTTGGCTTATGAAGTATCTTCATGATGTAATATTTCCCGATGCTATAAAAGCCATTGTCAATGGTAGCGAGTTGTCAGGTTTGTTGTTAGGTTTTTCAATTATTGACTATTTGGCTGGGTATTTTGCGGGCAGAAAATCACAAGCAAAGGATTTTGTAGCCTTTCTAAACAGATATTTTCCAGAGCAATATAAACAATACGCAAAAGATATTTACCATCACCTTAGATCTGGCTTAGTGCATAATCTAACGCTTCAAAATCCTTGGGCACAAACAGACACACTATTTCTTGTTGAAAAACGCTCAGAAGAGCACCTGAAAAAGATAAATGAAAGAACAGTGTTTTCTATATATCACTTTATTGAAGACATTCGCAGAGCCGAGATAATGTTTTTATATGACTTGATAATGAAGGCGTCTGAAAACCAAGAATTAATAAACAATTTTCATAAACGGTTTAATAAGCAAAATGGGGCAGCATCTATGATGGTCAAAACTGACTAAAAGGATTCATTCATAACAAATCACTACGACACCATCATCATCGGCGCGGGGCACAATGCCTCACCACTAGCGTCGCTCGAAGGGAATTTGTTCTGCCCTGGATAAGGTTTAACAGGCAAAGAATTGAAAATGAACGTAGAAAAAACTGTTAACTCAAAAGCGCATGTTAAAGCAATCGCGCAAGCCTTGTTGGTAACCTTTCTCTGGTCCATCTCATGGGTGCTGATAAAGATAGGTCTCCGAGAAAGCCTGCCTCCTCTTACTTTTGCTGGGTTGCGCTATACGCTTGCATTTTTATGCCTGCTGCCTTTTGTGTTAACGAATCCACATCACAGAGCCAGCCTGCGCAATATTCCTTATCACAAGTATGTGCAGCTCTTTGTTTTAGGAGTGGTTTTCTATGCAGTTACACAGGGTGCGTTGTTTGTCGGTCTGGCATATTTACCCGCTGCTACTTTGACCTTGCTGCTTAACCTGTCGCCAATTTTTGTGGCATTGATAGGCATTTCTTTCAGCAACGAGTCGTCATCCATTTATCAATGGGGCGGCATATTTCTTTCAACAATGGGTGTGATCATTTACTTTCTTCCATTAAATATACCAACATCACAAATATTCGGTTTATCTGTTGCCATTCTGGGTGTGGTTGCCAACTCGATATCGTCCCTGCTGGGCCGAAGAATTAATCATCAGAGTGGGTTATCTCCGATCATTGTTACATTCATCAGCATGGGAGTGGGCGGTTTGTTACTGCTGATTACCGGGATGCTGACACAAGGCTTCGGAAAGATCAGTCCAAACGAATGGCTGATCATTGGCTGGCTAGCCGTTGTAAATACGGCCTTTGCCTTTACCTTGTGGAACAAATCTCTTCAGACGCTTACCGCAATCGAATCCAGCGTAATAAACAATACCATGCTGCCGCAGATCGCAATACTGGCATGGCTCTTTCTGGATGAACCATTAAACACAAAACAAGTCACAGGCATAATATTCGTTGGAGTGGGAACTTTGGCTGTGCAATTATCGCGATATTTACCGATCTCATTAAAGCTTCCCTGGAAGCAATCCTAATTGGAGCAGTTATGACAATCAATCAATACGACACCATCATCATCGGCGCGGGGCACAATGGACTTGTCGCCGCCGCATATCTCGCCAAGCAAGGCAAAAAGGTTCTGGTTCTCGAACGCCGTGCCATCGTCGGCGGTTCAGTTGTTACAGAATCTTTCGGCGATGATTTCAAAGCAGATTCAATTTATGCAGGCGGGACTCTGCGCCCCGACATTATCAAAGACCTGAAACTCGCCTCACACGGGCTGACAGTTGATTCCGTCCGAAAACCATTCATCTCCCTTCAGGCAGACGGCAACCACCTCACCCTCGACGCCGAGTCCATCAAACGCATCTCCGAAAAAGACGCGGCCCGCTTCCCCGAATTTGTCCGCTTCATGGATAAAGCCGCAGGCATTCTCGACACCGCCTACGCCACCATCATGCCGCGCCTGCCGCTGGACTTCAACATCCGCGAAGGCTACGGCTTGCTGGAGTTGGGACTCGAACTAAAACTCGCAGGTCGCAAAGACATGCTCAACTTCATCCGCGCCCTGCCGATGACCGCGCAGGAATTGCTCGATGAATATTTTGAATCCGATGTGGTCAAGGCAGCGATTGCTTCTGTCGGTATCCATGGCTTCACGCTCGGACCGATGGGCGCAGGCACTGGTTACACATTGATTCACAACTGGATGAATCGCGGCGGACTGACGAACGTCAACGTTGGCAAAGCGGGCGAGATCACAACTGCTTTAGCGAATGCCGTGAAATCTTTTGGCGGTAAAATCAGAACCGAGTCAGAAGTGAAAAGTATCAAAGTGGAAAGCCAAATTGCGAAGGGTGTTGTCCTCGCGAATGGTGAAGAGATTCTTGCAAATCAAATTCTCTCCTCCGCAGACCCAAAGCAAACCCTGCTCAAACTTGTCGGCGCACAAGATTTGCCGCCCGAATTCGTCTGGCACACCCAGTCCATCAAAATGCGCGGCTCGGTGGCAAAAGTCCACTTGCAGACGAATGGCAGTCACGGCATCCCCGAAGGGACAGTTGTCCTCGCCCCGTCCATCAAATACCTCGAACGCGCCTACGACGCCGCGAAGTACGGCGAGATTTCCGAGAAGCCGTATCTCGAAGTCACCACTTCGGGCAACACAGTATCCATCCATTTTCAATCCGCTCCGTATGCTTTGAAGAAGAGCAGTTGGCAGGTTGAAGGTTTGAAGGTTGAGAAGTTGGCGATTGATACTTTGGCGGAGTATTTCCCCAATCTAAAGTCATCCATTGTAAGTACCAAAACCATCACACCGAAAGATTTGGAACAAACCTACGGTCTCACCGAAGGCGACCTCAACCATGGTCAACTCATGCTCGATCAATTC
>JAVBXV010000059.1 GCA_030824405.1 Anaerolineales bacterium
GTGATCTCTGCATCTTCATCAAAGGTTTCATAAAAATCACCCAGACGAAAGAAAAGGATCGCGTCGGGATGATCTTTCTTGATATCTAAATATTGCTGACGTATGGGGGTGACATCTTCGTTGGACATCCCTTGATTTTACTATGATGAGGGGAGTTGGGCTATAATTTCACTTCATTACTAAATTTTCAAAAATGTCTCAGGAGTATTTATGTATAAACTCGTTCTCGTCCGCCATGGACAAAGTACTTGGAATCTCGAAAATCGCTTTACAGGCTGGACCGATGTTGACCTTACCGAATTGGGACGCGCCGAAGCTGCCGAAGCGGGCGGCCTCTTGCGCGAAGGCGGATATGATTTTGACATCGCGTACACCTCTGTATTGAAGCGCGCCATCAAAACCCTTGGCATTGTTCAGGATGAAATGGATCGCAACTGGCTGCCCGTCATTCGGGCCTGGCAGTTGAATGAACGCCATTATGGATCTTTGCAAGGTTTGAATAAAGCTGAAACTGCGGCGAAGTTTGGTGAAGAACAGGTGAAAATTTGGCGACGTTCCTACGACGTCCCGCCTCCAGCGTTGGAATTGACCGATGAGCGCCACCCCAAATTTGATCGACGCTACGCTTCGCTGACTCCCGAACAGTTGCCAGCCACCGAGTCGCTTAAGATTACGCTGGAGCGTGTGCTGCCCTACTGGCATTCCACACTTGCGCCTGATATCAAATCAGGCAAACGCGTGCTGGTGGTTGCTCATGGCAACTCCATCCGTGCGTTGGTGAAATATCTTGATAATGTCTCCGAAGCTGATATCACTGAATTAAATATTCCCACAGGCCTGCCCCTCGTCTACGAATTGGACAAGGACTTGAAACCGATCAAGAATTATTATCTCGGTGATCCTGAAGAAGCCGCAAAGAAAGCGGCGGCAGTTGCCAATCAAGCCAAGACAAAATAATAAACATGGACACGGCGGTAGCCGTGTCCATGTTTTGAAAGTAGATTATGCCGCTCACATCCCGCGAACGAATTCAAACAGTCCTCAATCATGAAGTGCCAGATCGGGTGCCGATCATCCTTGGCGCGAGCAACGCCACAGGCATTAGTATGCCTGCTTATAAAAATCTGGCAAACTTGCTCGGCATTAAAGTGGAAGAAAAATATTTATACGACTGGCCCGAACTTGGCACAGCTGCAATGGACGAGTCTATTCTTGAACGGCTGCACAGCGATGTGCGCGGCATATTTGATCGCGAACCCGCACATATCCGCGAGATGAACGAAAAGCGTGCGCCTGACTCCACATATTTCAATTCGTGGGGTGTCGGCTCGATAGAGGGCGACCCTGGCTCGTGGTTTCCCGCAATTCATCCGCTTGCGGAATCGCATTCCATTGACGATATCGAGTCCTATCCCTGGCCAGGCATGAATGACCCAACCCGTGTGGCGCATGTCAAAGCTGAGGCGCAAAAACTTGCCAGCGAAAATAAATATGGCATCCTCGCCACGCCCTGGCTAGCTTTTCCTTTGGAACGCGCCTACGCCATGCAGCGCATGGATAAATTTATGCTTAACATCGGCAGGCATCCCGAATTTGCACGCGCACTGGTTGCGAAGATCGCGGAGCAATGCAAAACCCTGATGGGACATTTTCTGCGCGAATGCGGCGACAATATCGACATGATCAAAATTGGTGACGATCTGGGTATGCAAAACAGCCTGCTCGTCTCGCCGAAAATGTATCGCGAGATCATCAAACCTATTCACGCCGATTACATTTCATTTATCAAATCACATACCAAGGCCAAAGTGTTTTTCCATACCGATGGCGATGTCTTTCCGCTGATCCCTGATTTCATTGAAATGGGCGTGGACATTCTCAACCCTGTTCAAACTTCTGCGGGCAAGATGTCCAATTTGGACGAACTCAAAAAGCAATTCGGTAAAAATATAATTTTCTGCGGTGCGATCGATACGCATCGTGTTCTGCCGTTTGGCACACCTGCGGATGTCCGCGCCGAAGTGAAACGCATCATCGATGTGCTCGGAAAAGATGGCGGCTATATGCTCGCCTCTGTCCACACCATCATGTCTGACGTTCCCCCTGAAAATATTCTCGCCATGGTCGATGCCGTGGATGAATTCGGTTGGTATTAGAATTGATGCATGGCCCTCTCCCCTGATTTTTTACATGAATTAAAAAAACACTTCACAGGCGACCTGCGGGTTGACTCTGCTTCGAAAGCTTTATATTCCACTGACGCATCCATCTACCAGATCGAGCCGTTGGGTGTGGCAATTCCCAAAACGCAGGATGATCTGCAGGCTGCCGTGGAACTCGCCGCAAAATATAAGATCCCTATCCTGCCGCGTGGATCAGGCTCCTCGCTTGGCGGACAGGCCATTGGCGAAGCCTTGATCCTCGATTGTTCGCGCTATCTGGATTCCATTCTTGAGATCGATCCTGAAACACATTCTGCGCTGGTTGAGCCAGGCGTAATTCTGGCTAGTTTGAATCGTGCTGCAGCGAGGCATGGGCTGATGTTCGGGCCTGATCCTGCTTCTGCAGAACGTGCCACCATGGGCGGAGTCATTGGCAACAATGCCACTGGCGCTCATTCCATTTTGTATGGCATGAGCGCTGACCATTTGCTTTCCGCAGATGTGCTCCTGAGTGACGGAAGTTTGGCGACGTTTGACGATTCGCTATTTGATATTCGAACCGCAAACTCGAATTCTCGAATGTCGAACATCGTTTCTGTTACGCGCGAGATCAGAGAGAAGTATTCCAACACCATCAAGGAAAGATATCCCAGATCATGGCGTAACTCTGCAGGATACAGATTGAACTATCTGCTTCCATGGTCACCGTCTGTGCCGCCACAATGGGATGCGAATGATTATGGATTATCGTCCACGGTCTATCGTTCCTCGTCTGTGGTGAACCTTGCTCCTTTACTTGCAGGCAGTGAAGGGACATTGGCGGTTATTCGAAAATTAAAAGTTAATCTTGTTTCGAAACCGAAGCATACGATTTTAGGTATTCTGTCTTATCGTAGTATTGCCGAGGCTTGTGATGATGTGCCGCGGCTGTTGGAGTTTAGCCCGAGTGCCATTGAATTGATCCCGAGAATGCTGCTTCAACTTGCGCGAAGCATCCCTGCGTATGCACGTCAGATGGGTTGGGTGGCGGGCGACCCTGCCGCAGTGTTGGTCATTGAATTTAGCAGCGACCAACCATCAGCATTGAAGGCGGCGGTTCGTCGTCTGGGAGACGTGTTGACGATCGCTGAGTCTAAAGAAGAGCAGGGCCGCGTTTGGAACATCCGCAAGATGGGGCTGGGAATTTTGGATTCGCGTCCGCAAGCTGCACGGCCTGCTGCGTTCATTGAAGATTGCGCTGTGCCCGTTGAGCAGTTGGGTAAATTTGTGCGTGAGATCGAAATGATTTTGGCGACGCACAAAACAGAAGGCGGAATTTATGCGCATGCCTCTGGCGGGTGTTTGCATATTCGCCCGATTCTGAATTTGCAGCGTGGAGAAGGTGTGCGGACGATGCGCAGTATTGCCGAGCAGGTCTTTGCGTTGGTGATGCGGCTTGACGGCTCGATGAGCAGTGAACATGGGGATGGAATTGTATCAGGCGAATTTATTGAGCCAACGTACGGCAAAGAGTTGACCGATGCGATGCGTGCGTTAAAACACGCTGCCGACCCTGATAATCTTTTGAGCCCAAAAAAAATGTTCGATGCGCCGCCGATGGATACGCAGTTGCGCTATGGTGAAAATTATCGCGCGCAGGCTTGGACACCTATTTTGCATTTCGAACATGAACAGGGACTTACAGGCGCGATCGAGATGTGCAACGGGCAGGGTGTCTGCCGCAAAGATACGGGCGTGATGTGTCCATCGTTTCAAGCCACACGCGATGAAGCATTTAGCACGCGCGGACGGGCAAATTTATTACGGACATTGATGTCATCGAATATCGGGGACGCGAAGATTCAACATTCAGAAATGGAATCTGCGGTTCATGCTTCGCTGGATCTTTGCCTGGCCTGCAAAGGCTGTACTTCGGAATGCCCCAGCGGTGTGGATATGCCGAAGTTGAAATATGAATTCATGAATGAATATTACAAGACGCATCGCAGACCGTTGCATGATTATTTGTTTGGATATTTCCATGTGATCTCAAAGTGGATGCAGCCTGTTGCGCCATTGGCAAATGTTTTTATGCAAATGGGCTGGTCTAGTAAATTGATCGCGCATGTGTTGGGCATTACCGATAAACGGCCATTTCCTGTTTTTGTGAAAAGCAAGCCGCGCGTGAAGCGTGATCTGCAAACCCGAAACAAGAAAACAGTCATCTTTTTATCGGATGTGTTTTCGAAATATTTGGAACCACAGGTTGCCGAAGCAGCTTTTGATATCTTAAATTTTGCTGGCTACGACGTGAAAGTTTTGCCGAGCATTGGTGCGGGCGCGTCTTTTCTGTCAAAGGGATTTCTGGATGAGGCTCGCAAGCATGCAGGCAAAGTCTTGGATGAGATTCAAGCTTTGGGTGGTGGAGCAGATATCAGCGTGGTTGGATGCGAACCTCCTGAGGTGTATTGTCTTAAGCATGAATA
>JAVBXV010000032.1 GCA_030824405.1 Anaerolineales bacterium
CTCCACCGTAATTGCAATTCCGTGTTCCTGCAAAAAATAAGCGGAATACACCACCAGATGGCTCGGCGCGATCTTCGAATAAACATCCAGCTCAAACTTTGGAAGGTTCTTCTTTTTCAATTTTTTGGGTATGGATGCACTGGATGCCATCTTTTCAATTCGCCTTCTCTGCTTTGATGTGATGCCCAATATTTTAACCCTATTTTTTCGTGCAACATGCCCGTTCAATATACTACATTATTTCAACATCATAAAAAAATAATACCGATTTTATGAAATGCGGCGCTTCCTGCTTAAGCTGAAAATTGCCAGCCCCAACGCAAGCAGACTCGCCGCCCAGGCAGAGTTCGCCAGCATTGCTTCAGCGGCCTGTTTGTTGGCGATGCCAATAAACGACCAGACAAAAACAAACAGGAAGGCGGCATCCCGTCGAGCAAGTGCCATGATCAGGCCAAGTACAGAAGCGACCACCAGCATGATCACCGCCCAAACCTGCGGAGCGATCCCAAAGCCGTTCCATTGAACAAAGTACAACCAATCCGTGATGTTCGCGATCGTGGCAACCGACACCCAGCCGAGATACACACTAAAGGGAATATCCACTGACCATCTTTCAGTGTTACCAACAGATACAAGATTCACGTTCAATTTTACATAGCTGGCGATCAAGGTGCCAAGCAAGGCAAGCATCACTAATACGCTTAAGCCAAAATAATTGTAATGCCAGCAGAACAACCAGGCTGCGTTGAACACACCGCTTAACGCGAATAAATATCCCAGCTTTCGCAAACGCGGACTTTCCTTTTGCGCAGGCCGAAATTGATAAATGGAAAATGCGATCCAGCCAATATAAATAATGCCCCAAATGGCAAAGACATACCCCGCAGGCACAAAGTAGACCTTAAAACGGTCTGAGATCTCACCCGTGTTTTGATTATTCAATGGCAGGGTGCTGGCAAGAATATTAACCGTAAGTGCAAGTAATACAGAAAAGGCATTGGCAAGCTGACGAAATGTATCTTTATTCATGAAATCCTCCAGTTTTAAATATGATAATGAATACATCTATCATAAAGCCTATTCCCCTCAATTGCCATCACAAAATAAAGCAAAGCCAAACTCACCTATTACGATTTTAACATTTCATATGACGCATTTTATTTTAAGCATTAAAAATGCATAAGCAAGCCCGCCAATAACATCTAACTTAAATGCAAGCTACGCATCAATTCTCAGCATGAATTAATTTTTATTCAAGGATATATGATCTTTATCTATCTTAAGTGTACAGTATACAGAAGCGTGCAGTGATTTACTCACTTATCTCTATTCATACAACATTGAGCTTGTTACCCTACACAGTACCAATTAGGTTTGTTCGTTTGAAAGCCTAAACTGTTTAGACCAAATCGACGAAAGTCGAAATTACAAACCTGCCATCTAACACCAACAGGTTTGTTCTCAAAAAAGGTAGCAAGTGAATAAAATAATATTTCGAATAATGAGTGTCTTTATGACACTTACGCTGGTTCTTGGAAGTTATTCCAGTGTGCAAGCTTCATCCATCCTTATTCCGCAGGCAGTTGCAAAAACATACTATGTATCCACAACCGGCAACGATGCGAATTCGGGTGCATTAACAACCCCATTCAAAACCATTTCAAAGGCGATCAATGCGGCACTGACCGGTGATTCGATCTACGTTCGCGCGGGGACCTATCCTTCCTTTGCAGTTTCCAAATCTGGCATCACAATTGCTGCATACAGCGGTGAAATGCCCGTTATTTCGGGCGGCATCGGCATCCGATGCTACAACGCCAATAACGTCATCATTCAGGGTTTTGAAGTGACTGGTGCGAGCGGCAACTACATCGGGGCGATCATGCTCGACAATTGCAGTAACGTGACCATACAAGGCAACAAGGTCCACGATAATACTGCCGCCACTGTGACAGGTATCACCCTTTCAGGCTCGAACAATAAGATCTTGAACAATGAAGTCTTCAACAACAACTATTCAGGCATCCGCTTATCAGGAACCTCTCTGAATAACGAGGTAGCCTTCAACAGAGTTTACAACCACACGATGTCTGCCGGGGACTCAGACGGTATTGACATTGCAGTCTCCAGCGTGACCAAGACCAACATTCACGACAATACAGTCTTTGGAAATTCAGATGATGGTATTGATACCTGGGTCAGCCCAGAAAATATCATCACAAATAATATAACCTACAGCAACGGCGGAACTGGGGATGGAAATGGCATCAAGCTGGGTGGAGACACCAACGGCGGCAACAACACCGTCACCGGCAACATTTCCTACTCCAACGAAACCTGTGGATTCACATCCAATGGAGATGGGAATTATTACGAGAGCAACACATCCTACGACAATGGGACCTGCGGTTTCGATGATAACTGGCGCGTTGCAGGCAATACTCAAAAGAGTTCATTCATCAACAATCGCGCCTATAACAACCCAACAGGCAACTTCAGAACGCTTGCAGAGTATCTGACGATCTTCATTGGCAATTTGGAAACCGCACCAGGTGCAACCCCTGTGGCAGCCACATCCACCGCGATCACGGTTGCCAGCCCCACATTCACCGCAACCACAGCAGCACCTACGATAGCGGCAACCAATACGGCAGTCGCCACACCAACAGCTTCACCCATGCCGATCGTGCCCACAGCAACTAACAGCGCGGCCCCGACCGTTACATCTCAGCCAACATCAATTCCCGCCACGTCCATTCCAGTTTCGAACAGCGACGGCTTGAACATTAGAGTCGCTACAGGAAGTGACGACGTGGAAGAAAGTTCATCTGGCGTAATGTTTATTGACAGTAGTGATCTGGAACTTATTTACGATGTCAACGCGCAAGTGATCGGAATTCGCTTTACAGGCGTGGCCATTCCGCAGGGAGCCACGATCACGAATGCGTACATCCAATTCAAGGTGGATGAAACTTCAAGCAAGGCTATCAAGTTGACGATTAAGGGCGAAGCGAGTGCGAATGCTTCCGTATTTACAAGCGCGGCAAGAAACGTCTCAAATAGATCAAAAACCGCAGCCAGTGTAATCTGGTCACCTTCTGCGTGGTCCACTGTGGGCGACATGGGAAAGGCACAGCAAACACCAAACCTGCAAGCCATTGTTCAAGAGATTACCAACCAGCCAAATTGGGCATCAGGAAATGCACTGGTTATGATCCTCACTGGCAATAGAGGAAAGCGAGTTGCATCTGCCTTCGAGAATGACGCCGCTGGTGCCCCGCTATTGCATATTGAATTTTCAATGCCTGCCCAGGCTATGATCGCGCCGTTGGCATCCACCGCCACGGCCATGCCAGTGCCCGCCGAAATACTTTCAACACCCACAGCAACAGAGATGATCCTCCCAACAGAGACCCCCATTCCCACTCTGTTCCCATCCACTCCAACAAGCACACCAATACCAGCCACACCATAATTGGTTTTCAAAAAACGATCCCTCAGAAATGAGGGATCGTTTTTTGAATCTATTTTTATAAAAAGCAGCGCTTCCTACTTAAGCTGAAAATTGCCAGCCCTCAATGGAAATTTACTTCCCTGCAACATTCTGCCATTAACAAAAAGACATCAGAGTTAACTCTGATGTCTTTTTGTTTTTATAAACCATGCTCTACCGCGGCTGCCCGCGGACTTGAAACTTAAGCCCATTCACAATAGTTTGCACCTCGGCGGGCGCAGGCGGATGTTTCTCTGCGTAATGAAAAACCACAGTGAGGATGAACGGCCCCGCGTGATCTTCCAGCGGCATCCATTCATCCGTAAGCAGTACCCCTTCCCTCTCAAAAACAGTGACGCGATGATGGTCATACTTCACCAACTGTCTGGCCTGATCACGTGAACAAAGTGCAATCGCCTGATCTGGATGGATCTGATTAAAGTTGGAAGGACGCGCTGACATGGCTGCGTTTATTCATCCTCATCCTGCGGACCGTATGCTTTGATCACAGCCGCCTCAATTTGCTCTTCGCTATGAGAATCACACGCCACCAATGGACGGTGTGAATACTTCACGGCTTTTGCACCCGCGCTCATCACTTTCATATCTACAAATTTTCCTGCGGCATCATACACAGCATAAACTTGATATGGCTTTCCACAAACAATACAGCCATGTGTCTCGCCTCTAGTATCAGTATTTGACATTTCAACCTCCAATCACTTAAGAGAGATTATAGCGCGAAGTGCCGGGCTGTACCCCACATCTTTTGTTTTGAAACAAGCATACACTCGATCCACAACCAGAATATTCCTCCATGATCGAGTCACATGCAGGAAAGCATCACGAAAATGAGAAGCTATTAATTTCAACAAGAGGCAGGTATTGCCCATATATAGGGGAAAACGAAAAAATATTAGTTATTCCTATAAATATCTAGGGGAATAAAAATCTCAGAAAAAAAGTACCCACTGAGGAATTTTTAATATTTGGCAATAGAAACCCAAAAATAATAACTGTTTTATGAGAACTTGCACAATCGCATTGACAGCCTGTACAAAAACCCTATAATACTGACATTATCTGTGCAATACCTGTACAGAAATTAGACAAACTTTAGCAC
>JAVBXV010000064.1 GCA_030824405.1 Anaerolineales bacterium
GTGGACGGCTGGGCTGCTTGCTCTTGCAGCGTTTGCAGGTGCAGGCGCGTGGATGCTGGCAAACATCACTCCGTTTGCAGATAACTTTTTGAATTCTGTTGCGCTGTTGTTTGGGTTAAGCAATGCTGTGCATGTGGTATTAGTGGTTCCATTTTTTTTGGTTCACCGCATTCTTGTGTATTTTATGCGGGTTGATGTGCGCTGAACTATTTTCTATGAAAACATCCCAACCATCTTATGTAAATGGTTGGGATGTTTGTTTTCTGATAACTTGGTTTGTTTATACAGCCAGAGGCGGGCCAAGCAATTCCATCTCGTGGGCACGCCATAATTCAGGATCTTGCGGCGGCATGGCGTTGGCTTTCGTCACTTCACGAAAGAAGGCTTCCATTTTTCCTGCGGGCGTAAAGGTGATCAGCACGCTACCGCCAGCGGAGCCGCCTGCAAATGCCCACACATGCGGCACTTTGCGCGGTGCCAGCAGGGAATCGCCAGGGGCTAATCTAAACTTTTCCTCTCCCACTTCGAATATAAATTCACCTTCGACAACGTAGAACCATTCATCTTGATTGTGATGCAGGTGGCGTGCGGGACCACCGCCTTTCTCGCGGAAGGTATTCTCGATCACAAGGATGTCGTGGCTGTCTTGCGGTGTCACTTTGAAGGTGACCGTGCTAATACCAAGCCCGCGATGTTCGCCGTATTTATCCTTGCCTGCTGCTACCAATAGCGTGGGTGAATTGGGATTGTTCATGTGATACCTCTCAAGTTGTTGGATGTTTATTTGATTATAGTTGTCAAAGGGGCTGATGTGTTGATCAAGCTCGATCCGCAGAGAGCCGCTCAATGAACGCACTGATCGCTGGCACTGGCGGCGCTACACTACTTAGAAACTCTACCGATTGGATGTCATGAATGAACCATCCCTTTTCTGAAGTGAAGCGTGTTCGTAACTCTCCTGCAGTGACGTTGCGCGGCGCATTGGGTATCGAAAACTCGATTGCGAATGCGTGTAAATAGTATCGCCCCCTAGGGAGCAGTGCCAATGCAAGATCATCCACGTAGCTGTCACACTGGTCTGGGTCGAACAAGTGAAAGAATCCAGAGTCTACAACTGAACCAAACTGTTGTTGGAGCAGAGATGGTTTCAAGGCATCTGCCACTTGAAAATTCAATAAGCTTCTTACTTCTGCAGGGAGGGAGGTGATTTTTTCTTGCGCATGGGCGATGGCTGCATCAACAAAATCGACGCCGATGACTTGGTGCCCAAGCTTTGCCAAATGGATCGCAAGATCGCCAGAACCACAACCAACATCCAGGATGGGATTCATGGGTGGATACTTGGTGAGAAGCGCAGACATTGCGGGTTGCGGCCCGCCAATGTCCCAGGGCGGGAGTTGACGGTATACGGAGTTGAAAAAAGAAAGTGGATCAGAGCCGAATCTACTCATAAAAAAATCTCCTTATTCTGACGTTATTAATAAATGTGCCTGCACGTTTTTTTACTACTAGAATTAAAGTGCAGTTACGATTATACCGACAATTGCCGTGACGATTCCGAGCCCTTGAATTTTGGTGACTTTGTCTTTCAAGAAAATAATAGCCAGTGTTATGGTCACTATTGATAAGGCGGAAGCGATAGGTGTAATCAATATTGCGTCTCCGATCGTCAAGCCGTAATTAACGAGTGCCACTGCTCCAGCCTCAATAACACCCATTAATAAAATTATATATTTTGTTTTCGTAGAAGTTTTAGCCAGGCCAATTTTTTGTTTTGAAAGAAGAGAAAAGATTAACAAGAATAAAATAATTCCAAGTTTTATAAATAGAGTTGTTATTAACCAGTCGATTTTTTCAGAAATGATCTCGCTAACGTTCCAAAAGACACCGAAGAAAAAAGCCCCAAAGATTGCTTCTTTGACGCCTACTGAAAGTTGAAATCCTTGATTTCTAATTTCGCTCCAATTTAAGGATGCTAAAGTAGTGCCAAAAATAATCATCACCACGCCCAAAGTTTGTGTGGCAGAAAGTCGTTGTCCCATAAATATAAAAGCAAACAACATGGTAAACACAGTCCAAAGATTCATGGTTGCGGCAATGATAGACACATTGCCTATCTCAAAGCCTTTGAAGAAAAACAAATACCCAGCAGAGTAAAGTATCGCTGCGAGCGGGGATAAAATGATTACCAGAACGGGAATATTGACGCTTGGTTTGAGAATAATGGCAAGCAGACAGATGGAAATTAAGCCAGCCAATTGTGACCAAAACAGAGACTTGAAAGACCCGATCTGTTTGGCGAAAACGCCGCCTAGAAAGTCATATATTCCCCAGCCAAACATGCCGCCTATTCCCAATAATATGCTTACGATAGTTGAATTCATGGAAGTTGTAAACCTTCTTTGCGTCTCTATTCTACTGAGTTGTATTTTACCTTGTCCCAAAAAATGTACTCAACAGTGTCCCATCTTGTTGGTTGGAAGAATTACACGAGTTATATTCATTATTCGAGTGAACGAAACTATTCGACATATTTTATTTGCTGAGGAAATCCTTCCCAAGCCAGGCAGTTTTGAAGTAATAGCGCCTTTGTGAACACAAAAAATACCCACCTTTATTAGGCAGGTATTTTATAGTGAGGCAGAAAAAGTAGAGAATGTCTTTGTTTTTAGTCTAAAAGTGAGCCAGGGATATTCCCGCCATTTGCGGCAATCTTCTTGAAAAGAGCTTTTCGTAGTGCTTCATTCTTCTCTGCACTTCCGCTTTCAAAGCTGGCATCAACACCCAACTCTTTTGCCAGTGCATCCCGATTTTCCCTGCTGCTGTTTGCGCCAATCAATTTCAAAAAATCAACAACAGAGGTTTTCCATTCAAGCCCACTGCCCTTTGCCAGTTTGTCCAGTTCGGCAGTCAGGTTAACATCTGATATGGTATTCGCACCGGGAACCAGACTTTTGACCTTTCCAAGAATTTTGTTGAAGATATCAGTAAATATGCTCATGTTATGCTCCTTGTGGGTTATATGTTGTTCAATATCATCATACGATCAACACTTCCCGTCTACATCCATCGACAGGGGAGCGTTGAACTCCACCACTTGGGGGGGAGGGTGCCATGAGCAATTAGTAATCTGATGCGCACTTTATTAGGTGGCACTACCCGCTTTTGCGATGAAAGTGAGGCATCCAGGCGGGTACTTGATTGGCGTAGATTTCCCATTCATTGCCAAACTCTGCGGCTAATGCCTGTTCCTCTCGCCGCGCACGAAAGAAGAGACCCAGGAAGTTCACAGCAATAAATAAAAATGTCCAATTCCGATAAACCAACAACCCTCCGACAGCGGCAGCTTGGAGGCCTAAGTACAACGGATGGCGGACTAAAGCGAAGGGGCCATAAGTAATTAACTTATGTTCGAAATTTAGCTGTACGCCAAAGGCACTTGAGGGTTTGTACATTGTTCCCAGCGTCCTGGCTCCCCAAAGATATAAAGCCAGACCAGGAAAATACAACAATGTGCCTATCATCAAAACAGTAATGCGCACAGATATCGATGGCGAAAATGGGACTGGTCTCCACAAGACAAAGCATATGCCCAGCCAGAGCAAGCTCATTGTGAGCAGGAGTGGAGTTTGCAATACGATACGTGCATTGCCAGTCATTCGTCCTGGGGGCTGACGAAATCCGCGCCATATTCCTTGCCACAATGCAAATGCTAAAGCCGCAAGCCCTATCGCGACTCCAATCCAACGGATGAAACTCTCAATGCTGTCTAGTGTCATCTTTTGCTACCTCATTTGCGAGGTGCCGTATCTACGCAAACAACGGATGTACACAATGCGCCAACTCATTCAGACCTGGCATCAAGCATCGCCTACGCCAGCCTGTTTATCGTAATTGCGCAAAAACATTCCTTCTGCCTTTCGCATTTCAAATTGCTCATAAAATGGTTGTACGTCTGTGTCGCAAAGTAGATCAACCATATAATATTTGCTTAGTTGCTCCAACATTTTTTGTACAAGAGTTTTTCCAATCTGCTGGTGCTGATATTCAGGCAGTACTTCTAGCAGCGGAATATATGCTGCAAGCACTCGATCTGTAATAGCAGTAATGAAGCCAACTATTGCGCCGCTTGTAGCATCTCGTGCTAATACAACTTCATCGCTTTGTTGCAATAACCGAAGATGAATTTCTCGGCTGGGCGGATTTGGCCACCCAACAAAGAAACCATGTAATTGGTCCACTGAAATTCCTTCAGCTGAATATAAATAATCAATCATGTTATCAATTCCTCTCTTGATACTCAATACTTTCTGAACGACATGCCTGAACTGCCCATCGTCAGCTAACGCTGTGTTGGACGCGCGCATGGAACAACACGCTGTACCTGCTACTCATTTTTATCTGCCTTGTTCCTAAAAATTTCTATCTGAGTGTAATGTACTTTTTCATCCTTGAGTTCAGCTTGAAGCAGGCGAGCTATGGTAACTTTATAGCCCTTGAATCTCACTCCATAATCTTGTTCGAGCTCTTCAATTGGAATATTCTGAATTAAGTCTATGAGTTTTTG
>JAVBXV010000420.1 GCA_030824405.1 Anaerolineales bacterium
TTTTCGAAGTATTTCATCTTCTCGAACATGGTCTTGCCTGGCACGTCTAAAACTCCACCTGTGATAACGCGGCCAGGTTCGCCGCAGGCGTGCAGGTCAACGGCCGTAAGCATATTGGTGAGGCGCATGGGAATCTCCTAAATGATGAAGTATGAATAATTAAAAATAAACTCTGGTGGTCAAGTGTTTTCGAGATCACCAGAGTTTATTTTACCTGTTGAAAGCTCAACACTTTTCCATTCTACTTGTGAGTACTAAATTTGGTTAATTACCTTGACAGACATAGTATTTTGCTGTATATTACACCTATGGAGACAGATTTATGACTGACAACAAAATTTCTGCAGATTTACTCAGAGGCCACACAGATACGATCATTTTGAAATTGCTGATCGGTGGCGATAAGTATGGATACGAAATTACAAAATTGATCCATACAAATTCCTCAGGCGAATACGAACTGAAGGAAGCAACCATGTATTCCAGCCTGAAACGTCTCGAAGGGGAGAGCTGTATCACTTCCTATTGGGGAGATGAAACCCAGGGAGGCAGAAGGAAGTATTACCAGATCACAAAAAAAGGTAAACAGTTATATTCTGAAAACAAGAGCAATTGGGAGTATGCAAAACGCATACTCGATAACTTATTATAAGGAGATGTGATGTTATGAATGAGAAATTAAACCAATATTTGAACGGCGTTTTTGCGCCTTACGATGGAGTAAAAAGCGTTGCTGAACTAAAGGCTGATCTGCTCTCTGATTTACAGGAGCGCTTCCGTGAACTCAAAGCCGAAGGCAGGGACGATGAAACAGCTTTTGCAATGACCATTGACAGCATCGGCGACATCGAACAAACGGTACAGGAGGTTGCCAACCTTTCGCGCTCGCTGGAACGACAGGTGCTGACAAACTTCAGTGCGAGCAACCTGCCAAAGAGCGATTTCGCAGGCGTTAAAGCGCATAAGGGAAAATTTGACGCGAGTGATTTGCGTGGCTCCGACTTTTCGGGTGCAGATTTGACCGGCAGCTCGTTTTATGCCAGCGATGTGCGTGAAGCCAATTTCGACGGAACGAATCTGACAGACTGCACCCTTTCCACCAGCGACTTTACGGGCGCGAGCTTTAACAAAACCATTCTGGTACGCACTGAATTCAGCACATCAGACCTGACCCAGGCAAAATTTAGCGATGTAAAACTGATCGACGTCAAGTTGACCATGACCGACCTTAGAGAAACGATCTTTGAAAATTGTATCTTTCATGGCGTGGACTTTACGAATATCGATTTACGAGGGCTGTGCTTTGACGGGCAGACCTTTATCGGAGTTAAATTTGACAAGGCGTCGCTGAACGATGTTTCGTTTAAGGGCGCGACATTTAAAAATGTATCCTTCCTTGCAACGATTACCTGGACTAGCTGGTCCAAGAAATATTACCGTGCCATAAAAACCATTTGCTTTGACGGTGCGACGATGGATAAATTGACCTATGCTACCCTCAAAGGTTTGGATGCCGATTTGTCAAAGGTTACTGTTATCTAGGGAGAAGAATATATCTTAAGACCTCTGAGTTCTTTACCCACAGGGTGGCTACGCAAAGAACTCGGGGGTCTTAATTTAACTATTTAACTTTTTATACACACCCTTCATCTGCTTGTAAATGGATTTGAATATCTCAAATCGTTCATTATACAAAGTCCGATTACTTTGATTGGGTGAATATGTTTTCTTGAATACCACCAGTTTTGAAACATCTTCAAATTTGATTTCGCCAAGTCCAACAGCGCCGATCCATGCTGCGCCGCGTGCGTTGGCGTAGACAGGTTCGTTGACCTGTTTGATCTCCACGTTCATCACATCTGCAAAGATCTGACACCACACATCCGATTGCGCGCCGCCGCCGACAATATTGATCGAGTCCACTTTTCGGCCAAGGAACTTCTCAACGGGCGTCATCAACCATTTTGTGTTGAGCGCAATTCCTTCCAGAAACGCGCGGATAATATCTTCGCGTGTATTGTTCAATGATAAATTATACAAACCCGCGCGAATGGTTTTATCTTCCACAGGCGCGCGCTCGCCCCAGATCCACGGCGTGTATATAACTCCATTTGCGCCCGCAGGAACGCGCGCCGTAATTTGATCGAGCACTTTGAAAATATCAGGCACGTCCGCTTCTTGCAGTAATTCATCTTTATGGTAAATAATATTGTCACGCAAAAAAGTCAGGTTGCCGCCAGCGGTGGCCTGCAATGCGGTCAGTAAATATTTATTGGGCACCGCGCAGGGAATAGATGCCAAACTCGAAGCCACGTCTGTTTTCTTGAACGGCACATGCGCCGTGATCCATGACGATGTGCCAATATATAAATGCGCTTGATAATCTTCCACTGCGCCAGAGCCGATCGCGGCGGCGGTGTTATCAATTGAACCCGCAACTACTTTTATAGCGCTCGAAAGTCCGAGCGCATTGGCAACATCCGCTTTTAAATTTCCAACTACAGCCGAGCACGGAACAACATCAGGTAATTTGGCGCGCTCAATTCCCAGCATCGAGATCAAACCATCGTTATAGCGTAGATCATTCGGGTTGCGATTATCCGTGACCCATGAGGTCACGATCGAATCGAACGATGCTGCAAATTCACCCGTCAATCGCAGGTTCATGTAATCAAGCACATTCAAAAACTTATGCGTCTTTGAATAAATTTCAGGTTGGGTATCGCGAATAAAAAGCATGTGTCCCGCAGGGTCTTTGCCCGCCAGGTTTGGCATGCCGCCCGTCAAGTTTACAAAACGCAACACCTTGAAAACATCCGCGCCGTCGATATTGATCAGCCCGCCGAGTTGCTTCTTGAGAAATGGTGCGCCGCGCATATCCATCCACAGGATGCAGTTGCTGAGCGCGTTTCCATTTCTGTCAACTGGGATGGTACCTTCACCTTGTGTGGAGCAACAAACAGCGCGGATCAGACTCGCTGATTCCTGATTCTTCGTAACCAGCCTTTTCGCCGCTGATAAAAATGCGCTCCACCACTCGTCTGGAGCTTGTTCCACGCCGCCATCAGGCGTATGTATCAAACTCAGAGGTTCAGCCTCCCAGCCTAACACTTTTCCGCTGACAGTGATCAGCGCAACTTTCATACTCGATGTACCAAGGTCTACTGCAAGGATGATGGGTTCGGTCATTGATGTGTCCTGTTTCAGAATGGAGAATCGTCTTCGTCGTCTTCGTCTTCGGTAAAGTCAAAATCATCGTCGCCATTGACCCATGAACCTTCATTTACCCAGTCAATGACTGTACCGCCGCTTTCAGGGTAGTACGGGCTGACAAGATAATTCATGCCATGTTCCCACGTCACACGGAAATCTTTATTCAGGAATTTCTTTCCTGAATGCAGGTCTTCCACTTCATCAGTTAGTTTCGGAATAGGCGTAAATGGATAGAGTTGTTCGAGGACGATTTCCTTATCCTCATCTGGAATGATGAACTCCTCCACGCTTGTCCCATCTGGAAGGTACATTGGGCGTGTGGGGTAGGGAAGACGTTCTTCAATAGGTCTTTCGTCGCTGAAAAATTCACTGTTCATGGATTTCTCCTCGTATGGTCTATGGTCAGTGGTTTGTCGTCTACGCAATTGACCAGTTCTTCACTTCGCGGATGTGGTCAGGAGTTGTGCGGCAACAGCCGCCGATGATGGTTGCACCATTTTCATACCAATTTTTTGATTGCAAGCCGAATGCCTCGCAGGAGGTTTCTCCGTGCCAGGTATTTGTTTCAGGGTCGTACACTTCACCTGAATTTGGATAAACCACAACGGGTTTATTCGTATTCTTTTTTATTTCACGGATCAACGCAGGGATATAAAGCGGCGAAGTGCAATTAATGCCAATGGCCGCCGCCTGTGGATATGCGTCCAGCCATGCGGCGCAGTCTGCGATCTTCTCGCCGTTGCAAATGTGTTCATTATCTTTTGCGCTAAAACAAAACCACGCGTAGGTATTCGGGAACTCGCTCAGTAGTTTGATCAATGCCTGAGCTTCGATCAGGCATGGGATGGTCTCGCAGGCCAAAAGGTCCGCACCTGAAGCGATCAGTGCTTCCACACGCGGACGATGGAACTCGATCAACTCCGCTTCGCTCAATTTGTAGTCACCACGATATTCAGAACCGTCCGCGAGAAAAGCGCCGTACGGCCCAACCGAAGCGGCGATCAATGGACGCACTCTGTTCACGCGATTATTTTCATTTGACCAAAATTCATCCCGTGCATGTTGGGCGATCTGCACAGATTTTTGCATGAGCGCGAGTGCGTCATCTTTGTTCAGGCCGCGGCGTGCAAAACCTTCAACTGTGGCCTGATAACTTGCCGTGATGGCGAAATCTGCGCCCGCGTTGAAATAATCCAGATGCACTTGATGAATGAGTTCGGGCTGTTCCATTAATACTTTGGCAGACCAGAGCGCATCGTTCAGATCACAGCCGCGCCGTTCCAATTCGGTTGCAAGCGCGCCGTCTAAAATTGCGATGGGATGTTTTTGTAAAATAATTTCAAT
>JAVBXV010000213.1 GCA_030824405.1 Anaerolineales bacterium
TAACCCTGTATACGAAATACTCGTCCATGGATAAGTCGTTGAAGCCTGCGTCGCTGGCGGGGTTATTTGGGTTGTAATGTGCTGGAAGATTCCCTGTGTATTCTTCCATGGTTAGTTCTCCACCCATGCCGCGGAATACTGAGCGCTGAATTTCTACGAGCCTGTTTTCCAGCCAGGTGCGCTTTGTGGGTGAATTACGTAAAATTGTTCTGTAGTTATAAATCTCTTTTTTAATTTCTTCGGCTCCAGCACGGGCAATAAGCCAGTCTCCATTTGAAAAGATTGAGCTGGTATAAGCCGCCATTCCTGATGTAAGGATCGGAAGAAGTATAAGAATCCCGCGTACAATAACGCCTAACAGGCCGCTGGTTTCAAATGGAATGAGCTGGGAAAGGACCGCAAACAGGGCGGCCATTACTCCCAATACGGTGATCCAACGCCTAAGCGACATGTAATGTTTGGATCGTCTATCTGCAATTCTGTCCAATTGTGCGTATCGCAGCCAGGCGATTTCAAGGATGGGGGTTGGCGGTTGAGGTTGTGTTTCCATAAATTAATCCTCTTTGTAACTTAGGGTAGGTTGGGGCACAGAATGCGATATTCTTCTTCGTGGAAGAAGAATTCCCATTGGCTTGTGGATAGATTTTCGATCAATCTGGCGCAGGTTGTTTCAACAAGCGCTTCTTTTGTGATGGGGACTAATTGCGCAACATCCCAGATTTGTACTGTTTTTCGGGATACCGTTGACAGTTGACTTCCATCAGGAGAAAAATTGATCCCTGAAACCGAATCTGCGTGAGGGATGCGGACGATCTCTTCTCCAGTTTCGAGGTCCCATAAATAGACAAATCCATTCACGCCAGCAGATGCAAGCCAGTTTCTGTTGGAATTAAAGTCCAGCGATGTAACACTGCCGCCCTGGATAAATTCATAGCGTGGTTGGGTGAAATCGGTGGAGTTCATATCCCAAACATAGATGCTTCCATCTGAACTGGTAGTGGCCAGCCATTCACCAGCCTTGCTGAAGGTGATGGATTTGATGCTGCCTACCTGTCTCAGCGTTGCTACTTCCTTATTCGTCACAGTATTCCAGAGAATAGTTTTGTTAACAAACCCGATCGCAAGTATCGGATCTTTTGGACTGTACGCTGAAGTAAAGGCAACTTCTTCAAATGGAATTAATCCCACTTGTTGGCCTGATTCAATGTCCCAGATATAGACATTTACATTGCCTTGATTGGTTGTAGCAAGGAATTTTCCGTCCGTGCTGATCGCGAGGCCGCTAATATCTGAGTTGTGGGGAAGAGAATGCAGAACCTTTGTTTCCAGGTTATACAGAATTGCCCTGGAGTTGAAAGTTTCTGAGTTTTCAGAAATCGCGACCCACTTTGAATCAGGACTGACCTTTAATTGGGCGGTAAGTTCTTGGAAGGATAAAACTTTTGTTCCGAGGGTTCCATCATGCAGAGTGGTTAATTGGTCGCTTGGGATCTGCCAGAGATTCTTGTCATCAGTGTTGATCAGCATCCATTCGCCTGCAAAATCGAATTTAGCTTTATTGATGAACTCTGGAAAATTAATGTAGCCAGCCCGTGCATTCAGCAGGGAAATATCCCAGATCGTAATGTTCCCGTCCCGATCTCCTGCGATGATCTTTTTTCCGTCTGGACTGAATACGAGCGAGGAACCAATTCCCTCTATGGACGCTTCGAACATCAAGGCGCCTGTTTGAGAGTCCCAAAGTCTTGCGGTGTGATCATAGCCTGTGCTGATGATCCAATGACCATTGGGGCTGACTTCCACGCGTTGTACATAACTTCCATGGTTCATGCGCAGTTTTTCCAACCCGGTTTGTGTTTCTATTACCCGTACCAGATTGTCGTCTGAAACTGTGGCGAACCAGGAGCTGTCTGGCCCGAACGCAACGTCTTCCACCCAGTCATCGTGTTTGACGACTCGATATTGCCCGCCGCTTTCTGTTTTTACGATTCGTGCAGCACTATCTGCACCTGCGGAAACGATCCACTTTCCGTCTGCGCTAAAAGCCAGGTTGAATACCTCTTCATTGTGGTCAGGCCCAGACAAGGAGAGGCCAGTCATTACCCGCCAGATCCTTACATCTCCATTTTTTGTTCCAACAGCCATCCATTGACCGTCTGGTTGAAAACTGACCGTCGTGATCGGCCCTGAAGAAAAATTGATGATAAATACATCTTTGCGGGTGGACAGGTTGACCACAGACAGGAACCCATCTTCGCGGCCTGCTGTTAATATTTTTTCGTCTGGACTGATATCGATATCCAGAATACCCGTGCCATATTGAAACATTTCGAGCGGCTCACCAGTTTGACCATCCCAAAGACGGACGGAACCATCTAGGCTGGAAGTGACCAGCAGGCTGTTGTCAGCGGTGAGCAGTGCGTCGGTTACATCGCTTTCGTGCTGTGTGCAGAATTTCTTTTCACCCAATATGGTCCATACACAGGCAGTTTTGTCTGCACTGGATGAGACAATGAATTCTCCATCCTGACTGGTGTGAAGATTCCAGATTCTGCCAGTGTGCTGAACTTGTGCAATAGGGATCGGCAGTATGCTTAGGTTGTGACGCAGAACATCCTCCGCGTCAGTATTGGGGAAACGCAGCCAGGAATCAAGTGCCAGCAGAGTGCTGGTATCCAGTTCACCTGGGCGTTCCTCGTAAATCGTTGCTTGTGCCGAGCTTCTTTGTGCCTTGGCTACATTTTCATTATTAAGCGCCAGTTGGGCATTTTCCTGTGCAATGGCCTGCTGGGTTGCCGCATAATTTCCATTTGCAACTGCAGTGGCTGCGCTATTTTTAGCTTGTTGTTCATTTTCAGAAGCGCGATTCCATTGCACCAATGCAAAAATACCCATGATCACGCTCAGGATCATAACCAGCGATATGCTGACCATGAGGTTGCGTTGACGCTGCACGGACACCTTGCGGCTGGTGCTGATGTATTCCGCCTGTAGCGGCACCACATCGCGGCCAGCACTTGCTGTGGATGCGATCATCCATTTTTCGCCGTCTTCAAGATCTGACCCTTGAAGCACATAGCTGTTGTTGCGGCTCTTTTGATCCCATTCTGTGGCGCGTTGTAAAAGGCGGGTGTGTTGTTGCACCCAGCCAAGATCGGTTTGGATCGCGGCTACCAGTTTGGGCAGGGTGGTTTTGAAATCATCCTTGCGCGTACGCATATACACCCAGTTGGTGGACGATAACTTCGGGTGCATTTTTTGTCTTTTTTCAGGATCTCGATAAAGAATGGGGATGATCTTTTTGTTTAATTTTATGCCGAGTTCGAGTTCATTCTGACAAATTTTAGATTTAAGAGAGTCAGGGCTGATGACAAACAAAAACGCATCACCGCCTTCAATGGCATCGGTGATTCTATTCATCCAGTCAGACGCGAGTTCAATTCCCTCCCAATCCACCCATGCATCGATGTTCTCAGCATCGATCGCAGCGTTTAATTTGCGGACAAACGCTTTGTCTTTGCGTGAGTAGGATATGAAAACTTTTGTTTGTCGTATTGCCTGATCATTTTCCGCCATATACAGTTTCCTAGCGTGCAACAAACCATGCGGCTACATAGCCTTCGTGGGTTGCATCTTTGACCTTGATCCACTTATCGTTTGCGCCGATCTTTGTCTCGCCGCCCGCTTCTATAATGGTGAATTCGTAGTTGATCGGTACACGCTTGATCAGAGAGGCATCACTGACCACTGGTTGGTTTCGAAGAGCAACCGCTTCAGCCACTGCCTTAACCTTGACTGGGCCGCTTGTTGGAGAAGAGGCTGCCGCAGTAGCTGTTTGAGCGGTGGAACCGCTGGCGTATTTTACATACCATGCGGCAACATAACCTTGTTTTTTGCTTGCGTCCTGCACCTTGATCCACTGGTTTTCAATGCCAATTTTCGCAATCGCCTGTTTGGCAGGTTCCAGACAGATCAATTGCTCTGTAGGAGGAACACGGCGAATTAAGGTTTCAGTTGAAACCACAGGTTGAGAGCGGAGTGACAGTTCCTCAGTTGGGAATACTGCCAGGGCACCTGCGGGAACGGGCGCAGCACCAGCGGGCCTTGGGGCAGGGGCCGGAGAAGCAGGCCTAGGGGCAGAAGCTGCTGTCGAAGCAGGAGCAGACGTTGGGGTTGAGGAAGAAGCGGGTTTTCCTTTTTGTTCAGAAATATACCAGGCAGCTACGTATCCTTGTTCGCCAGCTGGGTTCTGTACCCGCATCCATTGGCCGTTGACGCCAATTTTTGATTTCGCCTGTGCTTTAGGCTCAAGTGAGATCAGTTCTGTGCCAAGTGCCATGCGCTTCCAAAGATAGCCGCTTACAGAGGGTTCTGCGCGTAGCGAAAGATCATCTTCGCCCGCATAGACGATATATTTTTCGGCAGGCACGGGTACTTTTTCCACTTTGGGGGGTTCGGGCAGGTTGATGCCGAAGTTATTGAACCAGAGAATAGCGCTGATCTCGCTCTCTAGTTTCGCTCCGTTATATTTGTAGCGTGTA
>JAVBXV010000073.1 GCA_030824405.1 Anaerolineales bacterium
AATTACTAGCGAATGCAGATCGGGCAGAATCAACTCTCCGTAAGATGGGAGGCGGGGCCCGTGATCTGGAAATCCGCCTGATCGAAGACTCCCCCATTGGACCGTTCCTCGTGGTGCATCTCATCTATGATGTGAAAGATGCGATGGGCGCGAACGCGGTCAACACGGCTTGCGAAAGACTCGCGCCGCAGATCGAAGCCATCACTGGCGGAAAAGTTCACCTGCGAATTTTGTCAAATTTATCAGATCGAAGAATGGCGCGCGCGAGATGCACGATCCCTGTCAATGAGTTGACCGTGGGATTTGAAACCTTCAAAGGCGAAACCGTGCGCGATGGAATTATTGCCGCGTACGCCTTCGCCGCGAGTGACCCGTACCGCGCCGCGACGCATAACAAAGGCATCATGAATGGCGTGGACGCGGTGGTGCTCGCCACGGGCAACGACTGGCGCGCCATCGAAGCGGGCGCACACGCCTACGCCGCGCGTTCGGGCAGATACACTTCATTATCAACCTGGGGCAAAGACGCGAATGGAAATTTAGTCGGCACCATTGAGATCCCAATGGCCGTGGGAATTGTGGGCGGCGCAACGAAAGTCCACCCTGCGGCACAAGCCGCAGTGAAATTGATGAAAATCAAAACTGCCGCCGAACTCGCAGAAATTATTGCCTGCGTCGGTCTCGCACAAAATATGGCCGCCCTACGTGCCCTCGCCACCGAAGGCATCCAACGCGGGCACATGTCGCTACACGCAAGGCAGATCGCCCTCGCCGCTGGTGCTTCTGGCGAAATGATCGAAAGAGTTGCCGCACAAATGGTGGCCGAGAAGGCGATCCGAGTTAGCAGAGCGGAAGAGATTTTGAAGGAAATGCAAAAGATTTAAACACGAAGGACACGAAGAGCACAAAGGAAAACCAAGTCCATCAGCCCGCAGGGCTTCCACGTACTGAGGCAGGACTTTAGTCCGCACCGTGCAGAATGGGTTGATATCAACGTTTTGGTATGTTTAAGGAATAATCAAAAAATATGTCAAAGTTAATTGCTCTCAAATCTGGCACGCATGAATTGTTTTCTGACGCTTGGAATAATGATTTTTCTAATCTAAAGCAACAAGTTTTACTATTTGACCAAATTGGGATTTTCAAGTTAAGTCTATTTTATGAGGCTTTAGAAGAGTCGGCAGGTTTAATCAGCAAGCTAGATATAAACACACTAAATAAAGTAAAGACTATCATTTCCGAACTAGAGTGGCTTCGACAAGCAGGCGTGATTTTCGAGTTAAAGTTTCTAGAAGAAGAATTTCCTAATGCCAACATTATAAAATCAAATCTTGGGGAAAAACTTGGTAATGCCCAATACTTAATAAATAGAGTAGTTGAAATTAGCGGCATAGATATTAAAAAGGTTGCAGATGAGACACTGAAGGCTGAATTAATTAAAGAGCAACAAATCGCGCTTCTTAGATTTCTAGCAATCATTATGGAAACAGCAAAAGGAGTTACCGCAGTTACAACATTTCCCTACACAGAGTACACTCGTGAGTTGCCGAATTCCCAAAAGAGCAATGTTACTCAAATTGTCATTAGCAAACTACCCTTACCAAATAATGAAACTCCATGGGAGCAAATCATTGATTATCGAAACGACCCAGAGAACCAGAAAAATCTTCTGAATTTAAGAAGATGGATTAGAAAAATTTCAACTGAGAACTTACCACCAACAGAGATAGAAGAAGAATTGGAATGGTTAATAAGTGAATTTCAAAACCACATGAAACTTCACAAGATGAAGACTAATACAGAAACAATTGAAGTGATGGTAAAAGCACCACTTGAACTAATTGAGAATTTAATAAAATTGAAGCTCTCGAAAATCCCTGAGCCGCTATTTGTTCTAAAGAAAAGACAAATAAATTTAATGGAAGCCGAATTAAATGCCCCTGGCCGAGAGATGGCTTATATAATCAAAACCAGAGATAATTTTCAATCTCAAGAATAAACCAAGAAGGTCATATGACAACCCCACACACTCACTCCCCCACCCTCCTCAAACCCATCAAGCCTGTTGGCATTGTCGGCTATGGCGCGTATGTGCCGCGCTACCGCCTGCCAGCCAAAGAAGTTGCGCGCGTCTGGACAGGCAAGACCAGCGGACTTCCCATCAAAGAGAAAGCCGTGCCTGGCCTCGATGAAGACGTGATCACCATGTCCATTGAAGCGGCGCGGAATGCCATGCTCCGCGCACAAATTGACCCAACAGAACTGCGCGCAGTTTGGGTCGGGTCTGAGTCGCATCCGTATGCAGTCAAGCCAACTTCCACTTTAGTAGCGGAAGCGATCGGCGCCGTCCCCAACACGCAAGCCGCAGATTGGGAATTCGCCTGCAAAGCGGGCACCGAAGCCATGGTCGCAGCCATGGGATTGGTCGGCTCGGGCATGGGACATTACGCCATGGCCATCGGCATGGACACCGCGCAAGGTAAGCCAGGCGACGCACTCGAATACACCGCGGGTGCAGGCGGCGGTGCATACATCATTGGTCCCGCCGAAGAGTCACTCGCGATCATCAACGCTTCCTATTCCTACGTCACAGACACGCCCGATTTCTGGCGGCGTGAATATCAAAAATATCCCGAGCACGGCATGCGCTTCACAGGCGAACCCGCCTACTTCAAACATGTCACCGAGGCGGCCACGCATTTGATGGAAGCCTCAGGCACCACCGCCAAAGATTACAAGTGGGCGGTCTTCCACCAGCCGAATGTAAAATTTCCACAGCGCGTGGCGGGACAGCTTGGTTTCTCCGCAGAACAGATCGAGCCAGGCTTACTGGTTGGCACGATCGGGAACACCTACGCAGGCGCAGCCATGATCGGCCTGACTGCGACTCTTGACATCGCCCAACCTGGCGACAGAATTCTCGTCGTTTCTTTCGGCTCTGGAGCAGGCTCAGACGCCTTCGACATCGTCGTCACTGACAAAGCCCCCGCCCGTCAGGGACTCGCCATGAAGACGCGTGAATACATTGCCCGCAGAAGTGAAATTGATTACGCAACCTATGTCCGCTTCCGCGGTAAATTGGCGATGAAGTAAAAAAGATAATTCGAGAATTGATGAGTAGAGAACAGTAAAAACTATTCTCTACTTGCTAGTCATCTGTTCTCTCAAGGAAACCATCCATGACAGACGTAGTGATCGCAGATATCGAACAAACAGAAGTTGGCGGACATCGAATTGGTTCATACTATCTTGTAACCGCCGCCGTCATACTTATCTTGTCCATAATATTGGTTGGATGTACAGTAACTCCCACAGAACCCGCCCTCGCCGATTCCTTCTTCTCAAGCCAGGCATTTCTCGACGCAAATGGCAACGGTCAGATTGACTCCGAAGATACACCTGTAGAAAATGCGGCATTCATCGTCACCCTTCAAAATGGCGGAGAGTTCGGCGGTCAAACAGATGACATAGGCAAAGCCTTCATCACCATTCCAGCGAGTGTGGAATATCCCGTAACGGTTCGAATGGAAGCGCCCAAAGACAGCGCGTTGATATTACTTGAACCTTCAACCATCACCTTGTCAGAACAAACAGGTGAAACCATAAAATTTCTATTTTCTTCAAAGTGAGAAAAAGATGACAGACGTAGTGATCGCAGGTATTGGACAAACAGCAGTTGGCGAACATTGGGAGATCGGTTTGCGTGATCTTGCATATGCCGCCATTCATGATGCACTTAAAGATGCAGGCGGGTTAAGACCGCAGGCATTATTCGTCGGCAATATGCTCGCGCCGAATCTTTCAAGGCAGGCACACGTGGGCGCTCTGCTCGCGGACTATGCTGGCCTGACAGGTATTGAAGCCGTTACAGTGGAAGCGGCGGGAGCATCAGGCGGCGCGGCGCTGCGTCAGGGGTATCTCGCCATTGCCAGCGGCATGGTTGATGTGGCGCTCATCATCGGCGTGGAAAAATTTACAGACACAATCGGCCCAGAAGTGGAAGAGGCATTGGCCACCACCTCCGATTCAGATTTTGAAGCCGTGCAAGGCATGACCCCCACTTCGCAAGCCGCGTTATTGATGAAACGGTACATGCACGAAAATGATGTCCCTGCGCATGGGCTGGCAGGTTTTGCGTTGACCGCACACGCCAACGGCGCAGCCAATAAAAACGCGATGTTCCGCAAAGCCATCAAAGCTGAGGCGTATGCCAAAGCAGAAATGGTCAGTGACCCGCTCAACATGTTTGACGTGGCTCCCAATGCGGATGGCGCTGCCGCGCTCGTTCTCACCCGCCGAGACCTGCTCCCGTCCGATTTTAATAATCAACTCGTCAAGATCGCTGGCTCCGCCGCATCGTCTGACACGCTGGCATTGCACGATAGAAAAGACGTTTTATTTTTCGAAACCGCACAAATCTCCGCGGGCAAGGCCATGAAGCAGGCAGGCGTTGTGCTGGACCACATCAACTTCTTTGAATATCACGATGCGTTTAGCATTTACGCCGCGCTCTCTTTGGAAGCAGTTGGCT